>CANPZR010000088.1 GCA_947589175.1 uncultured Lachnospiraceae bacterium
AAGGCATATATGAAATCCCATCACCTGTCTGACAGGTGTGTGGGATTTCGTTGTGCTAAAGAAGATTGAAATAGGAGTTTGTCGCATCTTCGCGACAAGTCGCTAGGGCGAATCTGTTCGCTCGGAAACGAGGATTAGTATGGAAAATCGGACCGAAGTGTTCTGGGAGCTGTTCCGGGAACAGCCGCCGGCGTATATTGAGGAGCTGGAGCAGCGGGCGAGGGAGAACGACGTGCCCATAATCCGGCGTGCTACGAGGGATCTTCTGCGGTATCTGCTGCGGACGAGAAGCCCCCGGCATGTGCTGGAGGTGGGGACGGCCATCGGGTATTCGGCTCTTTTTATGAAGGAAAACATGCCGGAAAACAGCGATATTACAACTGTAGAAAAGGTGCCTGCCA
This sequence comes from uncultured Lachnospiraceae bacterium, assembly GCA_947589175.1. Taxonomy (GTDB): domain Bacteria; phylum Bacillota; class Clostridia; order Lachnospirales; family Lachnospiraceae; genus Eubacterium_F. The sequence continues at coordinate 402 of CANPZR010000088.1, forward strand.
GAATCCGCGAGGCCAGAGAAAATTTTAGAAAATACGATGGCAGGGGACAGATTTTTCTGCGGGAGGGAGACGCGGCGCAGGTCCTGAAGGAGCTGGTGATTGAAAAGCGGGAAAAGAGCCGGGAGGGCTTTGATTTTGTGTTTATGGACGCCGCCAAGGGACAGTATCTGACGTTTCTGCCGGATGTGCTGCAGCTGATGGAGCCGGGCGGAATCTTAGTGTCGGACAACATCCTTCACGGGGGCGACGTGCTGGAATCCCGGTATGCGGTCACAAGGCGGGACCGCACGATCCACGGCCGGATGCGGGAATATTTAAAGGTGCTGACAGAGCATGGGGATCTGGAAACTATCTGCCTCTCCCTGGGAGACGGCGTGACACTGTCCGCCTATTTGCCGCGGGGGACAGAAAGGAGACGTGTGTAGAATATGAAAAAACCGGAAATTCTGGCTCCGGCGAACAGCCTGGAGGTATTGAAAACGGCCATTCACTACGGGGCGGACGCCGTCTATATCGGCGGGGAGATGTACGGGCTCCGGGCCAAGGCCAAAAACTTTTCCAGGGAGGATATGGAGGCGGGGATTGCCTTCGCCCACGAGCGGGGCAAAAAGGTCTATGTGACAGCCAATATAACGGCGCACAACCGGGATCTTGCGGGGGTGCGGGAGTATTTTAAGGAATTAAGGGAGATTCGGCCGGATGCGCTGATTATATCGGATCCCGGCGTATTTGCCATAGCGCGGGAAATCTGTCCCGAAATCGACATTCACGTCAGCACGCAGGCCAACAATGTGAATTACCTCACGTTTTTGTTCTGGAAGGAGCAGGGGGCGTCCCGCGTGGTGACCGCGAGGGAGCTGTCCTTAGAGGAAATTCGGGAAATCGACGAAAAAATACCGGAGGATTTGGAAATCGAGACATTTGTCCACGGCGCCATGTGCATTTCCTATTCGGGGCGGTGCCTGCTCAGCAACTATTTTACCGGGCGAGACGCCAATCTGGGCGCCTGCACGCACCCCTGCCGGTGGCGCTACCATCTGGTGGAGGAGACGCGGCCGGGCGAGTACCTGCCGGTGGAGGAGAACGACCGGGGCACCTATATTTTCAATTCCAAGGACCTGTGCATGATTGAGCACATCCCGGAACTGGTGGCGGCCGGAGTGGACAGTTTTAAGATTGAGGGACGCATGAAAACGGCGCTGTATGTGGCCGCCGTGGTCCGCGCTTACCGCCAGGCGGTGGATGATTTTTTTGAGGATCCGGAGAAATACAAGAGCCGGATTCCGTATTACAAAAATGAGATTCAGATGTGCACCTACCGTCTGTTCACCACGGGGTTCTTTTTCGGACCGGCGGATCACGAGAGCCAGATTTATGACAATAATACCTATGTGAAGGGCAGTACCTACCTGGGCATGATCGAGCAGGTGGAGGATGACGGCGTCGTGACATTTGAACAAAAAAATAAATTTTCTGTGGGGGAGACCATCGAGCTGATGCTCCCGAACGGGGAAAATGTGGAGGCAAAAGTTGCCGCCATGTGGAATCACATGGGCGAGCCCGTGGAGAGCTGTCCCCACCCAGGGGAGAAGATCCGCATGAAGCTCAGCGCGGAGGCGGCCCCTTTTGTGATCATGAGAAAGAGGGAAGAAGACCATGAGCGTTAAAATGGAAGTGCTAAAGCTGTTGGAGACTCACAGGGAAGAAGATATTTCCGGCCAGGAGATCGCCGAGTGCCTGGGAGTTACCCGGTCGGCGGTCTGGAAGGCGGTAAACGCTTTAAAAAAAGACGGCTACCTGGTGGACGCCGCCAACAAGAGGGGATACCGCCTGAAAACGGGATGCGATATTCTGTCGGCGGAGGGCATTTATCCGTCCCTGTATGAAAAGTACCGGAACCGGGAGATCGTCGTGTGCCGTCAGGTGGATTCCACCAATCAGGAGGTAAAACGGCGGGCCTTGGAGGGAGCCACAGAGGGGCTGGCGGTGCTGGCGGAGGAGCAGACGGCAGGCCGGGGCCGAAGGGGGCGCAGTTTTTTTTCTCCGTCGCAGAGCGGCATTTACATGAGCGTTTTATTCCGTCCGGGGGAAGAACAGGCGGAACAGATCGTGCTGATTACCACGGCGGCGGCGGTGGCGGTGTGCCGCGCGATCCGGCGCCTGCTGCCGGTGGATCCGAAAATCAAATGGGTCAATGACGTATATCTGAACAATAAAAAAATCTGCGGCATACTGACCGAGGCCATATCCGATTTTGAGAGTGGCCGCATCGATACGGTAGTCGTGGGGATCGGCATCAACTACTATGTGCCGGAGCAGGGGTATCCCGATGAGATAAAGAAGGTGGCGGACGCCATCTGCGCCGATGGATTTTTGGTGCCGAGGAACCGGCTGGCTGCGGCGGTTCTCAATGAGCTGTATGACCTGTATGAAAATCTGGCGGACCGCTCTTTTATGGATGACTACCGGGCGTGGTCCAATGTGCTGGGGCGGGAGGTCCGTTTTACCGAGGGGCGCACGGAGACAGGGGAGGAGAAGTGGGTCCGCGGAAAGGCCGTGGACATCGACGATAACGGCGCGCTGATCGTCCAGTTGTCGCGGGGAAAGAAGGTGGCGCTGCGGACGGGAGAAATCACGCTGCGCCTGAATAAGAGCAGCAAAAAATGAAAGGATCCGAATTATGACAAAAACCTTTGACACATCGGAAAAAAAGGAGAGAGTGATTTTGGTCGCCGTGGATACGGGGCAGAATACTACAGATGTAGAAATATCGTTGGACGAGCTGGAGGAGCTGGCGGACACCGCCGGCGCCGAGACGGTGGGACGGCTGGTCCAGAACCGGGAGGCATTCCATCCGGGGACCTATATCGGAAAGGGAAAAATGGATGAGCTGCGGGAGATGTCAGAGAGATTCCGGGCGGACGCCGTGATCTGCGACGACGAGTTATCCCCGGCACAGATTACAAATCTGCAGAAGGAGCTTCAGGTGAAGGTGATTGACCGAACCGTCCTGATTCTGGATATTTTTGCCGCCCACGCAAGGACCAGCGAGGGAAAACTCCAGGTAGAGCTGGCGCAGCTGCGCTACCGCTCCTCGCGCCTGACGGGCTTCGGGCAGTCGCTCTCCAGGCTTGGGGGCGGCATCGGCACCAGGGGGCCGGGCGAGAAGAAGCTGGAGGCGGATCGGCGGCTCATCAAGGATCGGATTGCCCTGCTCAACCGCCAGCTCAAGGAGGTCGTGCAGAACCGCGAGACGATGCGGCGGCAGCGCGAGAAGAACCAGACGCCCACCGTGGCCATTGTGGGGTATACCAATGCGGGAAAATCCACCCTGCTCAACGCGCTGACCGAGGCGAACGTGCTGTCGGAGGACAAATTATTTGCCACGCTGGACCCCACCACCCGCTCACTTCTTTTGGAGGACGGGCAGAAAATTCTCTTTACCGACACGGTGGGCTTTATCAGCAAGCTGCCGCACCAGCTGATTCGGGCTTTCCGCTCGACGCTCGAGGAGGCGAAGTACGCGGATCTGATCCTACATGTGGTGGACGCCTCCAATCCGAATTACGAGAGACAGATGGACGTAGTCTACGAGACATTGAAAGAGCTAGAGGTGCGGGACAAGCCGGTCATCACGGCGTTTAACAAGATTGACCGGTTAGAGGATGGGCAGCGGGCCGGATTAAAGGATCCAAACAGCAGTCGGGCGGTGAAAATATCGGCAAAAAAATCCGCGGGGCTGGATATTCTTTTGCGGGAAGTGGAGACAATTCTCAACGCGGGGATGGTCCTCATGGAGAAAGTCATTTCCTATGACGAGGCGGGAATTATCCAGAAAATCCGCCAGTACGGGAAGCTCATGGAGGAAGATTACAGAGAGAACGGGATTTTTGTCAAGGCGTATGTGCCTCCTTTTTTATCCTGAAATTTTTATTCGGATGGGGAGAATGGCGAGAAAAGATTGCATTTTATAGAAAACCCCCTTATAATAAGAAACAGTGTAACGAATGAGGAGCAGAACATAAGATGATAGTAGGTGTTTATGATACCGGGGGTCAATTCTGACCTCAACATCACAGGATGAGAGGAGGATGAGGATGGAAGAAGAAAAGACGACAGGATTAGTCGAGACATTTGATACCGGCGAACTATCTACCGAGATGATTCCGCCTGATTTTACAGATCCGGACATACTGTTCCAGATTCTTTTAAAGACGGTGAGCAATTACCATCCCTCCAGCGATCTGAATATAATTACAAAGGCATACGAGCTGGCCAAGGACGCCCACAAGGACCAGAAGCGCAAGTCCGGCGAGCCGTATCTGATTCATCCGGTGTGCGTGGCGATTATTCTGGCACAGCTGGAGATGGATAAGGAGACCATCGTGGGCGGCCTGCTCCACGACGTGGTCGAGGACACGAAATATACGACCGAGGATCTGACGGAGATGTTCAGCGAGGAGATCGCCGCGCTGGTGGACGGCGTCACCAAGCTGACGCAGTTGAACTATGTGGCGGATAAGGTCGAGGTGCAGGCGGAGAACCTGCGCAAGATGTTTCTGGCGATGGCGAAGGATATCCGCGTCATCATCATCAAGCTGGCGGACCGCCTCCACAACATGCGGACCATGCAGTTCATGAAGCCGGAAAAGCAGAAGGAAAAATCCAGGGAGACGATGGACATCTACGCGCCGATCGCCGACAGGCTGGGTATATCCAAGGTGAAGGTAGAGCTTGACGATTTGTCTCTTCGATATCTGGAGCCGGAGGCCTATGCCGATCTGAGCGAGCGGTTCAACGCCATCAAGGGCTCTAAGGAGAACTTTATCAAGGATATTATGGAAGAGGTGGATAAGCGCCTGGTGGAGAACAACATCAAGGCCACCATCGACGGCCGCGTGAAGCACTTATTCAGCATATACAGGAAAATGGTCAAGCAGGATAAGACACTGGATCAGATTTACGATTTATTTGCCATCCGCATTATTGTGGACAGCGACCAGGAGTGCTATACGGCGCTGGGAATCATTCACGAGATGTATAAACCGATTCCGGGGCGCTTTAAGGACTATATCGCCATGCCAAAGCCCAACCACTACCAGTCGCTGCACACGACTCTGATCGGGCACAACGGGCAGCCCTTTGAGATTCAGATCCGCACCTACGAGATGCACCGGACGGCGGAGTACGGCATCGCCGCCCACTGGAAATACAAGGAGACCGGCGGCAGCAGCGCGGACGACAACAGCCAGCGCGAGGAGGAGAAGATGGCGTGGCTGCGCAGGATTCTGGAGTGGCAGCACGACATGGACGACAACCGGGAATTTTTGAGCGTCATCAAGAGCGACCTCGATTTGTTCTCGGACCGTATCTATTGCTTTACCCCCGGCGGCGACGTGAAGAACCTTCCGGCGGGCTCTACGCCCATCGATTTTGCCTACGCGGTTCACAGCGCGGTGGGGAATCGCATGGTGGGAGCCAGAGTCAACGGCAATATTGTCAAGATGGACTATGAGATCCAGAACGGCGACCAGGTGGATATCATCACCAGTCAGAACAGCCGGGGCCCCAGCCGCGACTGGCTGAAAATTGTCAAGAGCACCCAGGCGAAGAACAAGATCAACCAGTGGTTCCGGAACGAATTTAAAGAGGACAATATCATCAAGGGCAAGGAGCTTCTGCACACCTATTGTAAAAATAAAGGAATCGATCTGGCGCCCCTGCTAAAGAGCCAGTACACGGACGCCTGCATACGCAAGTACGGGTTCAGGGACTGGGAGTCGGTCTGCGCCGCCATCGGCCACGGCGGGCTGAAGGAAGGCCAGGTCATCAATAAATTAAAGGACGAATATGACAAGAAGAACCGCCGGATTGTCTCGGATGCTCAGGTGCATGAGATGATTGAGAATGTCCGGGAGAACACGAGGCGGGAGACGGGGGAGATTCCCCAGAGCGGGAACGGCATTATCGTCGAGGGGCTCAACGACCTGGCGGTGCGCTTTTCCAAGTGCTGCAATCCCGTTCCAGGCGATGAGATCGTGGGCTTTGTCACCAGGGGGCGCGGCGTGTCCATTCACCGGACGGACTGCGTGAACATGATTCACCTCCCGGTGGAGGAGAAGAACCGCCTGATCGAAGCCGAGTGGAGTCCGGAGGCGACAAAGAGCGGCGAGTTCTATCCGGTCGAGATCGTGATCTACTGCTATAACCGCAGCGGCGTGCTGCTCGACGTATCGCGGATTTTCGCGGAGAATAATATTGACATAAAATCCATGAACGTCCGTGTCAACAAGCAGGATCACGCCACGCTGACCATCGGCTTTGAGACGAACAGTGTGGATCAGTTAGAGAGGCTGATCGGCAAGCTGCGGAGCGTGGAGAGCGTGACCGATATTGAGCGCAGCACTAACGGTTAAAAAACGCGCGGCATAAAAATGCGCGGCATAAAAATGCCGTTTGCGCGCAAAGAAATATTGCTACGCGTTTCATACAGACATGTCATTTTGCGTAATGGATATCGTATCAGAAAGTGAGGAAATTATCGATGGAAATAACCATTCTGACCGTGGGGCCGATTCAGACCAACTGTTATATTGCGGCCATGGACGGGAAAAATGAGTGCGTCGTGATCGATCCGGGAGAAGAAGCGGACAAGATCGCGGGATATATAGAGAGAAAAGGGCTGATCTGCCGGGGAATTTTGCTGACCCATGGGCATTTTGACCACATTACGGGCGTGGTGCCTCTGGCGGCGCGGACCGGGGCGAAGGTGTACGCCTATGAGGGCGAGCGGGATCTCATGATGGATCCGGAGATGAACGGCTCGGCCATGGTGGGCTATGAGATGGCGCTGGAGCCGGAGATTCTTCTGCGGGATGGACAGGCATTGGAGATTGCCGGGATGAAATTCAAGGTAATTTACACGCCGGGACACACCGTCGGCGGCTGCTGCTATTACGAGGAGGAGCAGAAGGTCTTATTCAGCGGGGACACGATTTTCATGGAATCGGTGGGACGCACGGATCTGCCGACCGGAAACGGAAGACTGCTCTTGGAATCCGTCCGGGAAAGGGTGCTGACCTTGCCGGAGGACGTGCAGATCTACCCGGGACACGGGCCGGAGACGACTGTGGGATATGAGAAGAGAAACAATCCGTTCGCGTGCGATTGACGGCGGGAGGAACACATGCCATGATACGTTTTGAAATTCGCAAGGAGCCGGGCAGGCCCGCGGAATTTTCCTATGATATCAAGTCTCTCGCCCAGGAATTTTTTCCGGAGAAGGAATGTTTTGTGGACGAGAGGGAGGACTGGGCCGGGGAGGAGGGCTATCCGATCCGCTGTGAATTGGACGGAGAGGAAATTATCCGCGAAAAGCTGCTTCCCGGCTACAATAAAAATACGGTTAAAAATCTGATTTATAATACCTGTAAAAAGATCAGCGGCAGGGAGCTTCCCTGGGGAATCCTCACCGGAATCCGCCCCGCCAAGATCGCGCTGCGGATGCTGCTTGCGGGGGATAGCGGGCAGGAAACAGAGCAGACGCTGCGGGAGGAGTACCAGGTCAGTCCGGGGAAGACCAGGCTGGCGGTTCAGGTGGCGCAGAAGGAGGCCGCTCTCATGGAGCGATTCGACCATAAGAACGGATACAATATTTACATCGGGATTCCGTTCTGCCCCTCCATCTGCCAGTACTGCACGTTTTCCTCCTTTGACTACAAGAGGTATCGGAAAAAGGTGGACGCGTATCTGACGGCGCTGGAAAAGGAGATGGCCTTCGCGGCGGACTTTTTTTCAGACAGGGAACTCCACACCATCTATGTGGGGGGAGGGACGCCGACCTCCCTGTCCGAGAAGGAGCTGCGGCGGCTGATGGATATGATTCACCGCTATCTGCCGGTGGAAAAGACGGCGGAATTTACGGTGGAGGCCGGCAGGCCGGACAGCATCACGACGGCCAAGCTCCGGATTTTGAAGGCGGCGGGCGTCACGAGAATCTCCATCAATCCCCAGACGATGAAACAGCACACATTGGACATCTTGGGGAGAAAGCACACGGTGGGGCAGGTGCGGGAGGCCTTTTCGCTCGCGAGGCGGGAGGGCTTTGACAACATCAACATGGACCTGATTCTGGGACTGCCGGAGGAGACGGAGGAGGACGTGCGAAACACATTTTCCGAGGTTCTAAAGCTGGAGCCGGACAGCGTGACGGTGCACACGCTGGTAATCAAGCGCGCCTCGCGGATGCGGCGGGAGCAGATGGAGCAGGGGGGAGAGATCCGGCCGGAGGACGAGCTGATTCCCCGCATGCAGGACATGAGCCAGGAGCTCTTGTGGCAGCAGGGGTACGAGCCCTATTACATGTACAGGCAGAAGAACAAGGCGGGAACCACGAGGAATACCAACCAGGAGAACGTGGCGTTCGCGAAGCCCGGCAAGGAGTGCCTCTATAACATTTTTATTATGGAGGAATTGGAGACGATTGTGGCTCTTGGCTGCGGCGGCTCCACCAAGCAGGTCGTCCTGGAGGAGAACCGCATGGAGCGGATCGGCAACGTAAAGGGCGTGGAGGAGTACATCGCCCGCCTGGACGAGATGATTGAGAGAAAGCGGAGCGCATTTGCGCCTACATCATAGAGAGGAGATTGACAGAGCATGGCTTTGAAGAAAAAACCGACTACCGGGATGAAGGACATTCTTCCGGCGGAGATGGAGATACGGGATTATGTGATACAGATGATCAAGGAGACGTACAAGACGTTTGGCTTTCAGTCCATTGAGACGCCCTGCGTGGAGCACATTGAAAACCTCAACAGCAAGCAGGGAGGGGAAAATGAAAAGCTGATTTTCAAGATTATGAAGAGGGGGCAGAAGCTGAATCTGGAGACGGCCAAGACGGAGGCGGACCTTGCGGACAGCGGTCTGCGCTACGATCTGACCGTGCCCCTGTCACGGTACTACGCGAACAACGCCAATGAGCTGCCATCGCCCTTTAAGGCGCTGCAGATGGGCAATGTGTGGCGGGCGGACCGTCCCCAGAGAGGGCGGTTCCGCCAGTTTATGCAGTGCGATATTGACATTCTCGGAGAGCCGACCTATCTGGCGGAAATCGAGCTGATTCTCGCCACCACGACGCTTCTCGGAAAATTGGA
>CANPZR010000089.1 GCA_947589175.1 uncultured Lachnospiraceae bacterium
CGCCAGCACCCCCTGCAGGCCCCGCCCCTCTAACACTTCCATCATGGGACGCCCGGCGGTGCCGGAGGGCTCGCCGTCGTCGCTGGAGCGGCAGAGCTTTTGCGGTCCGCCGATGATGTAGGCAAAGCAGTTGTGCCTGGCGTCATAATATCTTTTCCGGGTCTCCCCGATCCGCTCCAGGGCCTCCTCCTCGGACGACACCGGAAAGAGCTGGGCGATAAAACGGGATTTCTTCTCCACGTACTCGCCAGAGCCGCCCTTGTAGAGAATTGTCCGGGACTGTTCCATAGTAACCTCCATCTTCCTTCTGCTTTTTCAATTTTACCAATTCTTTTTGCGCTTTTCAAGTTATTTGTGGTATACTGTACGCAAAGAACCTGGTAAAAGATCGGAGGTCACTATGAACTACAGCCAAAAAGAAGTCAGCGAACGGTTCCGCCAGTTAAAATCGCCGGCCAGCCGCCGTTTCTGCAAACTGCGTCTCATGGGCGCGCACATTCTGCTCATAAGCTTTCTTAGCGCGCTCTGTTTCAGCGTCATCCTGGCAATCGACATTTTTCAGGACATCGTTGCCTCCGCGCCGGGCCTCGACGCCATCGCCCCCTCGCAGGACGGGCACGCGACCACTCTTCTGGATGTAAATGGAAATGTTTTTGAGACGCTGTCCTCCTCAGACACGGAGATTGAATATGTCACTTATGAAAATATTCCCTCTACCCTGCAGAACGCCTTTGTAGCCACTCAGGACGAGAGCTACTGGGTTCACAACGGCGTAAATTACATGAAAATGCCCCAGACATTTTTCTCAGGAATTATAAACGGCGGCTCATTTAACTCAGGAAGCTTCACGCTGACCGAACAGTACCTCAGAAATCAGGTTTTTGCCGGTTCCCGGGAGGATTCCCCGTTCAAGCGCTTCCAGATGAAGCTGCAGGAGCAATATCTGGCCGTCCAGCTGTCAAAGCAGTATGACAAGCGGCAGGTTCTGGAATATTATCTCAATACGGTTTCCCTGGGACAGAGCACGCAGGGAGTCCAGTCGGCCTCGCGCCGCTATTTTAATAAAGATGTATCCGACCTGACCCTGTCCGAGTGCGCCGTACTGGCCGCCACGGCTCAGGATCCATCGAACGGCGATCCCGTGTCCCATCCCGCGAAAAACGCCAAAAGATTTGCCTCGGTGCTCAGCAGCATGAAGGAACAGGGGTATATCACTGCCGAAGAGTACAACGACGCCATGGGGGACGACGTCTACTCGCGCATCCAAAATGCCGGCGGGGATATTCAGAAGTCTTTTTTCACAGATGCTCTGATCAGCCAGGTCATAAGGGATCTGAAGGATGAACTGGGCTATACGGATACACAGGCCTATAATACCCTCTACCGGCAGGGCCTGACGATTTACACCACCCAGGACACGAATATGCAGGACATGTGCGACGCGCTGATCCGCATCCCGCAATACTACGGCTCTTCCAGAAAGAACGCATCCGCGGACACGCCTCAGGTCTCTGTCGTCGTCATGGATCAGAGTACGGGAGCCGTCCGGGCTATCTGCGGCGGCTGGGGGGAAGAGAGCCGCACCATCAACCGGGCCACAGCCCTGACAAGGCAGCCGGGCTCCCTCTTCCAGGTGCCGTCCACGTACGTCCCGGCCCTGGATACCAACGGCATGACGCTCGCCACGGTGCACGACGACGCCAAATACAATTATCCCGGCACCAAGATTCCCGTCGAGAACTGGTACGGCAGCTCTTACAGAGGGCTCTCGTCCATTCGGAACGGAATCACGGACTCCATGAATGTGATAGCCGCAAAGACGCTGGGAGAAGTGACTCCCAAGACCGGGTATGATTATTTGTTAAATCTTGGTTTTACAACTATAACCGACACGTATACGGACAGCGAGGGCGTCTCCCATACGGACATTTCCCTCCCCCTGGCGTCAGGGAAGCTGACGAAGGGCGTTACCAATCTGGAACTCACCAATGCATTTGCCGCCATCGCAGACGGCGGCACCTACCACAAGGCATGCTTTTACACCAAAATTCTGGATCAAAAGGGCAATGTCCTGCTGGAAAACAACCAGCAGGGACGGCAGGTCATGAAGGAATCCACGGCATGGCTTATGACGGACGCCATGAAGGACGTGATTCTGACCGGAACCGGAACGGCCGCGGCATTCCGCCACATCGACATGCCGCAGGCGGGAATGACCGGCATATCTGAAGATAATAAGGATTACTGGTTCGTCGGATACACTCCCTATCTTGTTACGGGAGTTTGGATCGGATGCGACGACGGCTCCGCCCTGAGCGAGCCGCCCCATTACGCGGAGCTCTGGCGGGACATCACCGAACAGTTAAATCAGGATTTTCCCGAGAAAAAGTTCCTCCGGCCCAACTCCATCATCTCCACCTATGTATGCACCAAGTGCGGCAAGCTGGCCATTGACGATCTGTGCAACCGCGCCGTGGGAGGGTCCTGTACAAAGCTGGAATACTTTGCCCGGGATACCGCGCCCACGGAGAACTGCGACTGCCACGTCAGGTGCCGGATCTGCAAGGGAAGCGGACATCTGGCAGGGGACAGCTGTCCCGCCGATGATATTTACACCGCCGTATACCTGCAAAAAAAGGAGACGTCCGGCAAGACGGCGGACGCCCCTCTGATTCTTCCCGAATACTTGCAGGATTCGGTCTGTGAGGTTCATAACCACTAATTCGCATTTTTTATCTCATATATCCGATTTTATCTCCTTTTTCTGGAGGGTCGGATTTTATTCGCCTTCTGGCTCGGGCCGGAAGGTCGGATTTTATTCGTCTTCTGGCTTTGGCTGGAAGAATGGATTTTTCTCGGCGGAATCAGGCACTTAGGGCCGAAACCGATGAGATCCTCCCGCCCCGCCCGGCGCAGCGCTTCCTTCACGATCTCGTAGTTGGCGGGATCCCGGTACTGGATCAGCGCCCGTTGCATCTCCTTTTCACGGGGCGAGCGGGGCACATAGATCGGTTTCATCGTCCGGGGATCCAGCCCCGTATAGTACATACAGGTCGATATCGTGGAGGGCGTGGGGTAAAAGTCCTGCACCTGCTCCGGCATATAGCCCAGGTCCCGGACGTATTCCGCCAGCTCCACCGCTTCTTTCAGCGTCGAGCCGGGATGAGAGGACATGAGATAGGGCACCACATACTGTTTTTTCCCGGTCAGTCGGTTCACCCGCTCATACCTTTTTATAAATTTTTCATACACCGCGTGCTCCGGCTTCCCCATGGCGCGCAGGACCGGATCGGACACATGCTCCGGCGCCACTCGCAGCTGGCCGCTGATGTGGTCGGCGCACAGCTCCCTCAAAAACGTGTCGTCCGGGTCGGCCATCACATAGTCAAAGCGGATTCCGGATCTGACAAAGACCTTCTTGACCCCCGGAATTTTCTTCAATTTTCTGAGCAGCGCCACATAGTCCTTGTGGCTCGCTTTCATATTCGCGCAGGGTTTCGGAAACAGACACTGCTTCCCGGGACAGGCGCCCTTCTCGCCCTGCTTGTCGCACGCCGGGCGCCGGAAATTGCCGGTAGGGCCTCCTACATCGTGTATGTATCCCTTAAATCCAGATTTAACCACCATATCTTGCGCTTCTCGCAGGATAGAGTCATGGCTTCTGACCTGAACGATCCGTCCCTGATGAAAGGTGAGGGCACAGAAGCTGCACCCCCCGAAGCACCCCCGGCAGCTCGTGATGCTGAACCGGATTTCCTGGATGGCGGGCACGCCTCCCCGCTCGTCGTAGGACGGGTGCGCCTCTCCCACATAGGGATAGTCGTATATGTCGTCCATCTCCTGCGTCGTCAGCGGCTTTGACGGCGGGTTCTGGACCACCAGCACCTTGTTCGGATACGCCTCCACCAAGGGTCTCGCCGAAAAGGGATCGGTGTTCTCGTACTGTTTCATAAAGCTCTTCGCGTACGTCCTCTTATCCGCCTGAATTTCTTCAAAGGAGGGGAGAAGGACCGGGTCATAGACGCTCAGCTCCCCCTCCCTCGTCCGGTAGACCGTGCCGTCCACATAGGTGATGTCCCGAACCGCGATTCCGGCGTCCAGCGCCTCCGCAATGGCCAGGATGCTCCGCTCTCCCATGCCGTAGGACAGGATGTCCGCCCCCGAATCCAGGAGAACCGAGCGCTTTATCTTGTCCGACCAGTAGTCGTAGTGGGCCAGTCTGCGCAGGCTCGCCTCGATTCCGCCGAGAATAATGGGCGTTTTCTTGTAGGTGCGCCGGATCAGATTCCCGTACACGATCACGGCGTAGTCCGGCCGTTTTCCCGCGACGCCCCCCGGCGTGTAAGCGTCCTTTTTCCGACGCTTCTTCGCCACCGTGTAGTGGTTCACCATGGAGTCCATGTTGCCCCCGGAAATTAAAAACGCGAGCCTCGGCTCCCCCAGAACCGTTATGCTGTCGTCGCGCCGCCAGTCCGGCTGGGAGATGATTCCCACCCGGTATCCGTGAGCCTCCAGATGGCGGCTGATAATCGCCGGTCCAAAGGATGAGTGATCCACATAGGCGTCCCCGATCACATATACAAAATCACATTGTTCCCAGCCGCGACGCCTCATATCGTCCTGGGAAACCGGCAGAAATCCTGCTGCCCTGTCAGTCTGATTTTCCCTCTTTTTCGGATCCATATGTCACACTCTTTTCCCTCTCCTCAAAAAAGTCTATCACCGCCCGCGCCGACCGCTCGTTCATCCCCGGCACGCTCCTCAGCTTCTCAAAATCCGCCGCCCGAATCTCCTCCAGCGAGTCAAAGGCGCGCATCAGCGCCTTTCTTCTGGTCTCCCCGATGGTGGGGATATCGTCCAGAATCGAGTGGACCTGCCGCTTGCTGCGAATCTGCTTGTGGTACTCGATCGCGAACCGGTGCGTTTCATCCTGAATCCGCGTGATCAGGCGGAACCCCTGGCCGTGGGTGTCAATGGGAATCTCCTCGTCGTGGAAGTACAGTCCTCTGGTCCTATGGCGGTCGTCCTTGACCATGCCGCACACCGGTATGGTTAAATCTAGTTTTAACAGCACTTTTTCCGCCACATTGACCTGTCCTTTTCCCCCGTCCATGAAAATAATATCCGGCAGGTGGCGGAAGGAATCCAGTTCGGTCAGCCCCTCGCGCCTGCTGTGCTCAAAACGCCTGGTGAGCATCTCCTCCATCGCCGCGTAGTCGTCCGGTCCCGTCACCGTGCGGATTCGGAATTTCCGGTAGTCATTTTTCTTGGCCTTTCCGCCCTCGAACACCACCATGGAGCCCACCGTCTCAAAGCCGTTAATATTGGAAATATCGTACGACTCGACCCGTGACAGCCCCGAGAGCCCCAGAAGTCCCTGAATCTCCTCCATCGCCCCGATCGTGCGCGCCCGTTCTTCCTTTAACTTTTCCGCGTCTTTGGTGAGGACCATGAAAGCGTTTCTCTTAGCCAGCTCTAAAAGCCGTTCCTTTTCGCCCCGGCGGGGAATCCGGAAATAGACCTTCCTGCCCCTCTTTTCGGAGAGCCACTCCCGTATGGCCGCGGCGTCCTCCACTTCCTCCTCTGTCCAGATCTCGCGGGGGATGTAAGGCGTCCCCGCGTACATCTGCTTGATAAAGGCAGACAGCACCGCCGCGTTTTCCTCGTCCTCCACGCCGGTAAGGTAATAGTGCTCCCGCCCGATCAGCTTTCCGCCCCGGATGAAGAACACCTGCACCACTGCCTCGTCGCCGCCCCGCGCCATGGCCACGATGTCCCGGTCCTCCTGGTCCTCCGCCGTGATCTTCTGCCGCTCCGTCACCGCCCGGATGCTCTGAATCTGATCCCGGTACAGCGCCGCCTCCTCAAACCGCATCTCCTCGGCCGCCTGCTGCATCTTCTCCGTCAGCTCGCCGATGACGGACTTCGTGTCCCCCTGGAGGAATTTCAGCGCCTTCTCAAAATTCGCCCGGTACTCCTCCTGCTCCACATTTCCCTGGCAGGGCGCCGGGCACTGCCCGATCTGGTGATAGAGGCAGGGCCGCTCCTTCCCCGCGTCCCGTGGCAGCACGCGGCGGCAGCTCCGCAGGTGAAACAGCCGGTTCGCGAGCTCAATCGTGTCCCGTATGGCCTTCCCGCTGGTGAATGGCCCAAAATATTTGTTGCCGTCCCGCTTCATCTGGCGCGCAAAAAGAAGCCGTGGATAGGCTTCCTGTATCGTCGCTTTCAGAAACGGATACGATTTTCCGTCCTTCAGCATCGTATTGTAGCGGGGGGAATGCTCCTTGATGAGATTGCACTCCAGCACCAGCGCCTCCAGTTCGCTGTCGGTCACAATGTACTCAAACCAGGCGATCCGGTCGATCATGCGCTGAATCTTCGGCGTCACGTTCCGGCTTTTCTGGAAATACTGGCGCACGCGGTTCTTAAGGCTGATGGCCTTCCCCACGTAGATAATCTCATCCGACGCGTCGTGCATCAGATACACGCCGGGCTTCGCCGGGAGCTTTTTCAGTTCTTCTTCCAGATTAAACACACAATCCCTCATTTCCGCGCTGTTTTACGCGCAAAATCGCTCACCTATTCATGGCGCCAGGCCCTGATAAAACAGCGTTCTCCTCTTATCTTACCAATCTTTAATAAAGCGGTCGATCACATCAATCAGCCCGTCCTCGTCGCAGGAGGGCGCTATGTAATCCGCCCTTTTCTTCACTTCTTCTTTTGCATTTTCCATGGCCACGCCCAGTCCGGCGTACTCAATCATGGAGATGTCGTTGAAACCGTCGCCGCAGCAGACCACCTGCCCCCGATTAAATCCCAGCCGCTGAATCAGCTTGGAAATGCCGTAGGCCTTGTCGATTCCCAGCGGCATCATCTCCAGATAAAATCCCTCCGAGCGGTACACCGACAGGCGTCCCTCGTAGTCCGCCGCCGCCACCGGCTCCAGCTCCGCTAACCTCGACGGCTCCGCGGTGAGAATGCACTTGTTGACCGGGAAATTCAGCTCCCTGTGAAAATCCTTCGGCACATAAATCGGAATATCACACGCCTCCGCGTCCATGACTATGTAGGGATCGTCCTCCCACCCCGCTACAATCGAGCCATTGTGGTAGGTGAGAAAGCCCGTCCCGTGCTTCTTGGAGTAATCGTACAGCTCCCGGAGCATCCCCTCCGGCAGAGGAATGTCATAGACCACCTCGCCCGTGGCAAAATTGGTGATGTGGCCGCCATTGTAGGAGAGGACGTACCCGCCGTACCGGTCAAGGCCGATTGCCCTGGCCTGATGGCGGATTCCCTCCGTGGAACGCCCGGAGGCAATGGCAATCTTGATGCCGTTCTCCTGGCATTCCATCAGGGCTCTTTTCGTCCGCTCCGTGATTTCCTTATTGGTATTTACAAGAGTACCGTCCACGTCCAGTACCATCAATTCATATGCCATCGTCTGCTCCCTTACTCGTTTCTATCTTTTGCCGGGACCGAAGCTTTCGCATCGGCTGAAGCTGTCGCATCGACTGAAGCTTTCGCATCGGCTGAAGCTGTCGCATCGGCTGATGCTCCTGTCCCTGCCGCCGTCTCGATCAGCTTGCCATCCGCGTCCTTTTTCTTCAGGTGAATCCCCGTCTCCCGCTCAAAAATCTCCACAAATTCCTTCCCGGTAATGGTCTCTTTTTCAATCAAATAATCGGCCAGCAGTTTGAGGACCTCGGTATGTCCCTCTATGATATCCTTGGCCTTCTGATAACAGTCGTCGAGAATCTTCATGACCTCCACGTCGATCTCGCTCTCCGTCTTCTCTCCGCAGTTGAGAACGGCGCGCCCGTCAAGATACCGGTTCTGGATAGTCTCCAGTCCCATCAGCCCGAATTTCTCGCTCATGCCGTACTGCGTCACCATGGAGCGGGCAATGGAAGTCGCCTTCTCAATATCGTTGGAAGCGCCGGTAGTCACGTCGTCAAAGATAATCTCCTCGGCGGCGCGTCCTCCTAAGAGAGTCGTAATCTCCGAGAGCAGCTCGCCCTTCTTCATCAGGTACTTTTCTTCCTCCGGCACCTGCATCACATACCCCAATGCCCCCATAGTACGGGGCACAATGGTAATCTTCTGCACCGGCTCTGTATTTTTCAAAAGCGTGGCCACAAGAGCGTGTCCGATCTCATGGTAGGACACGATCTTCTTCTCCTCCGTGCCGAGAATCCGGTCTTTCTTCTCCTTGCCGGCCAGCACCACTTCCACGGCCTCAAAAAGATCCTTCTGGCTCACGACGCCTCTTCCGTCCTTCACCGCCATGATAGCCGCCTCGTTGACCATGTTGGCGAGGTCCGCTCCCACAGCGCCGGACGTGGCTAACGCGATCTCCTCCAGATCCACCGTATCGTCCATGCGCACGTCGTGTGAATGTACCCGCAGCACGTCCACGCGGCCTTTCAAATCCGGCTTCTCCACGATAATCCGGCGGTCGAACCGGCCCGGCCTCAGAAGGGCCTTGTCCAGAACGTCCGGGCGGTTGGTGGCGCCCAGGATGATAATACCCTTAGAGGAGTCAAATCCGTCCATCTCCGCCAAGAGCTGATTCAGCGTCTGCTCGCGCTCGTCGTTGCCGCCGTACTGGCTCTCACGGCTCTTTCCGATGGCGTCAATCTCATCGATAAATATAATACACGGCGCCATCCCGGTGGCCTGCTTGAACAGATCTCGCACGCGCGACGCTCCCACGCCCACGAACATCTCCACAAAATCCGATCCCGACAGGGAGAAAAACGGCACGCCCGCCTCCCCGGCCAGCGCCTTGGCGAGCAGTGTCTTTCCGGTTCCGGGAGGGCCCACCAAAAGGGCTCCCTTGGGCAGCCTGGCTCCGATCTGCTTGTATTTTTCCGGATTTTTCAAAAAATCCACGAGCTCGGTCAGAGACTCCTTGGCCTCCTCCTCGCCCGCCACGTCCGCGAAGGAGACGCCGGTCTTTTTCTCCACATACATCTTGGCGTTGGACTTGCCCACGCCTCCCATGAGCCCGCCGCCCTTGGCCGCCGACCGCATGAAGAACCACAACAGCAGCCACAGACAGGCGATGGGCAGAATATACGTCAGCAGAAATCCGATAATCCCGGATCCCGTGTCGTCGATCTCCGCCGTGAACTCCACGCCGTACTCGTTGAGCATGTCCTGTACCAGACTGGTGTCGTTGACATAGCCGGTATAGTAAGTAACCTGAAAGAGAGCGGCGTCGTTCTCCACCTTGGGCTCGATATAGATCAGGTTGCTCTTGAAGGTGACCTTCTTCACCTTGTCATCCTTTAACATCTGAATGAACTTTGTGTATGTGATCTCCTTCTCTGTGTTCCGCTGAATCTCCGAGTGGAGAAACATGATCATGAACATGGCGAACATAGCCGCCGCGATGCAGATGATCAGATTGGTCCTGTTTCTTCTTTTCCGGTTCTGTTCATTGTCCGGCCTGTTTTCATTTATATCCATTTTTCCTGTCCTTTCTCAATACGTTACTCTTTAGTATAAAAGATTTCCCACTATAAATC
>CANPZR010000090.1 GCA_947589175.1 uncultured Lachnospiraceae bacterium
TCAGCGGGCGGAAATTGGTGAAGAATCTCAAGTGCCTCGGAATCCAGAATTTCAGAGGCATTTTGGGGTTCTATTTTATTTTGCCCCGCATTTAGAATGGAGTCAATGGATGCGTGGAAAAGTCTCGCGTAATAGGCAAGAACCCGGAGGTTCAGCTTGGCCCGGTTGTTCTCGACATTGCTGATAAAAGCGGGTGTGCAGCCAAGTTCCTCAGCCATCTGTTCCTGTGTATATGCGTGTTCTGTTCTCAGCCGTTTCAGTTCTTTCCCTATTGCGTTGTAATCAAAAATTTCTGCCATGAAGGACCTCCTTGATTATATCTATAAATATATTTTTTTATATTTTATTATATAAATGACTTGAAATCAACCCCCTCATATGGTATAGTATTATATATCAATAAGTATACAGGAGATGGATGCGAAGATGACAGAAATAGAATATAAAGGGAACCGGTTTATCCTCGAAAAGGTAACCGCCTACAGTTATAAAGGGCAGGAACAGTATCGTGTCTCCTTTAAGGAGATTGCCTGTGAGCATGTCTTTCTTCCGGAGAGTTATGAAGGAGTCGCCGTTACAATGTGCGCAGGTTATGCTTCTAATCAGATATACTGGGACCGGGAGAAGTTTCCGCATTTTGAGAAAGCAAAGATACTGCATATACCTGCCTCAATTCAATTCATCGATATTCACAATGATATTTTTCCGGAGCTGGAGAGGGTGGATGTTGATTTGTCCAATAAATATTTTTTTACGGACGGACGGCTGATTATCCGGCGGGATAAGATGGAGCTGGTCTATTGTCCGGTCTGCCGGGGAGAGAGTCTGGAGATTCCGGAGTATGTCAGGCGCATCCACGATGATGCTTTTGAGGGGACCATGTATACGGAGATCCGTTTTTTGGGAAAGGCTCCTGTTATTTCGTCCGATGCGTTTAAGAGGTCAAGGTGGCTTGGTTCTCAGGAGTCTATTATAATTGGAGACATGTTGTATAAGATTCCGGAGGACGATCGCTTAGAGGTGCCGGATCATATCCGGAGGTTCGATCCGTATGTCTTTCGAAGATATGGAAGTCCGCGGGAGATGGTGACGCCGGTTTTGCCCGGGAGACTTCACATGGAATATCTGACAGACTGCCATTTTCTGAAATTGACATCCAGGACGGCGCCTGTTAATATGGCATGTCTGCGGATGTGGGAAAGCCTGGAAGACGTGGAGATTGCAGAGGGGCACAGGCAATACAGGACGGTGGACGGCGTTATTTATTCCAGAGACGGCCGGGTTCTGGCATGGTATCCGTGCCACAAGCGCGGGGATACATTCACAGTTCCTGACGGCGTGCAGAAGATAGCGGAGTTTGCTTTTGCCAATCAGGCCTATTTGAAAAGGATTACGATGTCGGACAGTGTCAGGGCGCTCGGAGCAGGCGCTTTCTCAAACTGCAGGATGCTGGAGCATGTGGATTTTTCGCCCGGTATCAGGGAAATCCCGGATGCGAGTATTTATCGGAGACACGGTATGTTTGAGGGCTGTTCTCATTTGAAAAGCATTGTACTGCCGGATAAAATGACATATCTGGGAAGCTTTGCTTTTCAGAACAGCGGACTGCAGTCCATTGAGCTGGGCGAAAAGCTGGAGCAGATCGGAGAATATGCGCTTATGGCGGAAAAGCTGGAGGAGATCCGGCTGCCGTCGAGTGTAAAAAGGGTTGGCAGAGGCTCCCTGTTCTATGCAAAGAAAGTGACAGCGTATGAGGGGACGGCAAGAGGACTTGTGTCCGCGGTCAACACGCACTGGCCGGGTGAAAAGGAAAGCGCTCCAAATTTGAAATGGAGCAGCTGCTGGGTTGAGGTCCTTCACAGGAAGAGCGAAAAGCGCGATAGCTTTTATATCCCGGGGAGCTTGAAGATGAGCGCGGCGTATCATCTGGAATATGCATGGAACGGCGACCATATTGATTATGAGGAATACGATCAGTGTCTGGAGAAGCTTTCGGATTCCGATGAGAAGCTGGAGTTTGCCCAGTATGGCCTGCTGAGGAAGAGAGATGGGGAAGAAAATATATACGAGGATTATGTACGCAGAGTTTCCTTTAAATTGGGTTGCCGGTTGCTGGAACAGGGTCGGGAGAAGGAGTTCCTCTCGCTTTTAAAGCGGGATGTTATCGGTGAAAATTCGCTGCAAAAACTGTTGAAATACAGCAATGAGCGGGGCGAGACGGTGTGTTCCGCTTATATTGCGGATTTTTTGAGGAAAAAGAAGGGCGGGAAAAAAGCCAGCAGCAGTTTTCGGATATGACTCAGCTGCGGGCAGAGAGTGAAAAGGTGGTATTTTCTTGGACGATGAGAAGAAGAGCGCAGTGTGCCTGGAAGTTCTGAGACAGAGCAGTCACAGACTTTATTTTGAAATGCGTTTTTTGGAGCAGGCGATTTTCACCTTGATTCCGGAAGAAAATTCGCTGATATTCTTTGGCGGGGATGGGGAAAGCCTTTATTTTGAGAGCGAATATCTTTTAAAGAGATATTTGCAGGATCCGGCGAGCGTCGCCTGTGATTATCTGCACACTGTGATTCACTGCCTGTACCAGCACCCGTTCCTGGCATTTCGACATGATGAGAAGTACTGGAATCTGGCGTCGGATATAGCGGTGGCGGATGTGTTTGGAGAGCTGGGCGTCTCATGGATCACGGAGCAGATTCCGGAGGAGTGTCTGGAAATTGCGGATCAGATCCGAGAGAAGGTGCCGATGATGTCGGCTGATTATATCGCCATGTATCTTCAGGATGAATTCAGCACGGAGGAGAGTCTGTTTGGATACCGGTATGAGGAGCTGGAGCGGCTGTTTAAAAGGGACAGCCATGAGTGCTGGCGGGGCGGAAGCACACAGAAAGGAGAGGAAGAGGATGCCAGCGAGGGAGAGAGCGCAGGGGAGAATTTGGACGACAGCGAAGTGAGTGCGGGAGAACGCTCGCAGGACAGCGAGGGAGGGAACGCAGGGGAGAATTTGGACGACAGCGAAGTGAGTGCGGGAGAACGCCCGCAGGACAGTGATGGAGATGGCAGGCTATCGGAGGTCTGGAAGGATATAGCCAGGAGCGCGGTCCTGCACGCCGAAAGTTTTTCCAAAGGACGGGGAGAGATGCCGGCCAATATGAGGAAGAATATACAGAAGCTGACACGGGAGCAATATGATTATACAGAATTTTTGAGAAAGTTTGCGGTGTTCCAGGAACGAATGAAGGTCAATATGGATGAGTTCGATTACTCCTATTACATGTATGGATTGCGGATATTTGGGAAAATTCCGCTGATTGAGCCATTAGAATACAGAGAGGAAAAGCAGATCCGGGAATTTGCAATCGTGATTGACACATCCGGTTCATGCAGCGGGGAGCTGGTGGAGCGTTTTCTGAACAAGACATATAACATACTGTGTCAGGAAGAATGTTTTGCGGACCGTATTGCTCTGCATATAATCCAGTGCGATGCGAGAGTGCAGCAGGACGTCAGAATTGATTCGTTGGAGAATATGGAAAAATTTATCCGTGAAATGACGCTTTTTGGCGGTGGAGGAACAGATTTCAGGCCGGCCTTTGAATATGTGGACAGACTGTGCCAGATCGGTGAATTTAAAAGATTGCATGGAATGATTTATTTTACAGACGGGGATGGCATATTTCCGCAGAAACCACCGGATTATAAAACAGCATTTGTCTTTGTAAAAAGAGAGGATGACGTCCGCGTGCCGCCCTGGGCGATGCGGATTTATCTGGACCATATATAAAAATAAATGGAGGCAGCGATGAATATCAAAGAGGCAAAGGAAGAGATTAAGAAATCCGTAGAGATTTACCTTGAAAAAAATGAATTTGGAGAGTATGCCATACCGGTATCCAGGCAGAGGCCTGTTTTTATGGTGGGCGCTCCCGGAATCGGCAAGACGGCGATTATGCAGCAGATTGCCGCGGAACTTGACATTGCGCTTGTGTCTTATTCCATGACACATCATACAAGACAGAGCGCCCTGGGACTGCCGGTGATTGAGGAGAGAGAGTTTGACGGAAAGCACGCCGTTGTATCGGAGTACACCATGAGTGAGATTATAGCGGCGATTTATCATGTGATGCAGGATTCCGGGAAAAGGGAGGGGATTCTTTTCCTGGATGAAATCAACTGCGTTTCGGAGACGCTGGCGCCGGCAATGCTGCTCTTTTTGCAGTATAAAATATTTGGAAATCAGTCAGTGCCAGAGGGGTGGGTAGTGGTGACAGCGGGCAATCCGCCCCAGTACAATAAATCGGTCAAGGAATTTGATATAGCTACGATGGACCGCTTAAAGAGGATTGATGTGACGGAGGATTTTTCTGTGTGGAAGCAATATGCCTACAGTCAGGGAATACATGCAGGCATTATCACATTTCTGGAGATTAATCAAGATTGGTTTTATTCCATCCGCACCACGGTGGACGGGACGCAGTATGTGACAGCCAGGGGCTGGGAGGACCTGTCTGTCGCTATGCAGCTCTATGAAAAAAAGAATTTTGTAATTGATGGGAAACTGATCGGTCAGTATATTACAGATACGGAAATTGCAAAAAAATTTGAAATTTATTATGAGTTATACCGAAAATATAAATCGGACTATCAGGTGGCGGATATTTTGTCCGGGAAATACAGCGACGAGGTGACCAATCGGGCGCAGAAGGCGAGAATGGATGAAAGATTTTCACTGATCGGCCTGCTGCTGGAAAAAATAAATGAGGGATGCCGGAAGTCTGTTGGACGGGAACATAGTCTGCAGATGGCTGTTCGGGCTCTTCGCGATATTAAAAATTCTTTAGAAAAGGAAAAGAATCCGATTTCGATGCGGCTGGATATGCAGGCCATGAAATTGCAGCGCCAGCTTCAGGAAAAAACAGCGGCATCGAGTGTGGAAGCCAGGGAAAGAGAAGAATATCTTGCTGCGGTACAGCTTTTGAGAAATCTGGAAAAGAATCCAGATAGCGAAGATATGCGGAAGGATTTTGAAAAGGTGAAAAAGCTGTTCGACCGGGAGGTAAAAAAACATCAGAAGCAGATAGAAGAGGTTCAATCCATGATGGAGGCGGCCTTTCGATTTATAGAGAATGTATGGGGAAACGGACAGGAGCTGGTACTTTTTCTGACGGAGCTGACAGCGGGGAAGGACAGCCTTTTTTTCGTCAGCCAGTGGGGATGCGATTCGTATTATTCACATAATAGAGAATTGCTGGTCTATGATCAGGAAAGGAAACTTACAGAGGAAATCCGGGCGCTTATGGACTTGTAATATATTTTTTTAGAAAATAAAGGAGTAAAAATTGAATTGTGTGTTGCCGTATGTTTTTTCTATTGTAGATTGCGTAGTTCTTTGTTATAATGGCATTAGTAAATCCAGTCAGGCAGGTGAGAATAGTATATCGAAATAGGAGGCAGCCCTTTATGATTGTACTTGTAATTGACGCGCAAGGCGGCGGAATCGGCCGACAGCTTGTTCTGTCCATCAAACAGGCCTTGCCGGACGTTGAGGTAATGGCCGTTGGAACTAATACGGCGGCGACGGCCGCCATGCTAAAGGCCGGCGCAGCTTCTGCCGCGACCGGTGAAAACGCCGTTGTTGTCTGTTCAAGAAAAGCGGATATTATCGTTGGCCCCATCGGGATTGTCATAGCGGATTCCATGCTCGGAGAGATTACTCCTAAAATGGCGCTTGCCGTCGCGGGCAGTAACGCCAGGCGCGTTCTCATTCCGTTCAGCCACTGCGACAATATTATTGCGGGAGCGGAAACGACGAGCACGACAGAACTGATTCAGAAGGCTGTCGCGGAAGTTCAAAAGCTGTGCGAAACATCTTGACAAGTGCCGTGTAGTTGCGTTATCATAATACAAACGGTTTGCTGAAGCGGACCATCGGTACAGAACTATTTTCTTTTGAATGGCGTACTATGAAGGTATGCGTTTTCTCTGAAGAGTGACAGCGTATGTATTTTTCTAAGGCATACGAATCATCCAATTTATTTATGATTCAGGAGGGATAAAATATGGCATGTTTTATTGTTCCGGCGGCTGAAGCTGTCGTTACCACGATTGTTGCAAAGACGATGAAATCCAAGGAGGCGGCCCCGGAGACTGTGAAGGTACAGCTCGACGGAGCGGACATGATCGAGGCGGAGAAGATTTCTTTTTCCAGAAAGCTCGGCTGGCTCAACAAGATGCTGTGGGGCGGCTCGGCACTTTTGGCGTTTGAGCACGTCTGGCACGGGGAGGTCATTCCGTGGTTCCCGTTCCTTACGGCGGCGTCCAATCCCGCTGACGCGGTGGAGATGCTCCGTGAAATGTCGACCGTAGGCGTCACGATGGCGGCCCTGGTAACGGCTGTCTGGGCGGGCATGCTCGCCGTGAGCTCTGTGATTGAAAAACGGGCGCAGAAGGTACAGCCCGCCAGGATAAGGGCGGGGAGGCTCAAGGAATGACACTGCTTATTACCGTTTTCGCCGCTGTTATCAGCACTGTGATCTGGTACATGGGCGCGCCCAAGAGCGAGATGAAAATTGGCATGCTCTGCTGGATATACTGGGGCGCCTCTCTGATGTGGCTTGTTGATGCAATCTTCGAGTACGCAGAGCTTCACGCGGAGTATTTTACCCCGGCTCCGGCGGATATGCTCAATGATTTTTATTTGGGACTTTCCGTGGTCGCCCTGGGACTCGTCATCTGGCTGGTAATTCTTTTGGTGAAGGATCCGAAGGGCGTTGTAAAAGCGGCGCTTTTTCGTAAGAAAAGCTGACAGTGAGTGGAGAGCGGTTCTGCCGGAGCTGGCGGAGCCGCTCTCTGTCGATGGGAGAGAGTTGAAATGCAAAATGAAACAAGGAAAATTTTAGAGTCGGTTCAAAATGGCTCTATCTCGGTGGACGAGGCGCTCGTCCGCTTAAAAACACAGCCCTTTGACGACCTCGGCTACGCAAAGGTTGATTTTCACCGCGAAGTCAGGCAGGGGGTTCCCGAGGTCATCTACGGCGCGGGCAAAACGCCGGAGCAGATTGTCGGAATTATGGGCGATATGAGGAAGAACGGGCAAAATCAGATTTTGATAACCAGGCTTTCGCGGGAGGCGGCCGATGTCGTTTTAAAATCCCACCCAATTACCTATCACGAGCAGGCGGAAATCGGATATTATGGCTCGATTCCGGCTCCGGACGGAATTGGAACGGTTGTTGTCGCCACAGGGGGCACGAGCGATATTCCCGTCGCGCAGGAGGCCGCGCTCACGGCGGAGTTTTTCGGAAACCGGGTGGTCCGCCTTTTTGACGTCGGCGTGGCGGGACTTCACAGACTGCTCGCGTATAGGGAGGAAATTATGAGCGCTAGCGTGATTATTGCCATCGCCGGAATGGAGGGCGCGCTCGCCAGCGTGATCGGCGGCCTTGTCGATTGTCCTGTGATCGCCGTCCCGACCAGCGTGGGATACGGGGCGTCATTCGGCGGATTGTCCGCCCTGCTGTCGATGCTCAATTCCTGCGCCAGCGGAGTGTCCGTCGTCAATATTGATAATGGCTTCGGCGCGGGCTATCTTGCAAATAGGATCAATCATATGGAGGCAAAAAAATGAGGACGATTTATTTGGATTGCGGAATGGGGGCCGCGGGCGATATGCTGACGGCCGCGCTGCTGGAGCTCTTGCCGGAACCGGAGCGGTTTGTAGACAGGCTGAATGAGCTGAAAATCCCCGGCGTGGAATTTCGCAGGGAAAAAGCCGTCAGGTGCGGCATCACCGGCACCTATATGTCGGTTCTCGTTCACGGGGAGGAAGAAGGAGCAGAGGAGCACACGCCTGAACACGAACATACGCACGAGCATGAACATACACATGAGAACGAGCACAGGCATAAGCACGAGCATCATCATGAACACAAACATATGCATGAATATACATATGAGCACAGGTACGAGCACCATCATGAGCATGAATCTGAACACGCGCATGAACATCATCATCACAGCGGGATGCACGAGATTGAACACATCGTCGCGGATTTACATCTCCCCGACAAGGTGGAAAAGGACATCCTGGCGGTTTACGGGCTGATTGCGGAGGCAGAGAGCCACGCGCACGGAGTCCCCGTTTCGGATATTCACTTTCACGAGGTCGGCACAATGGACGCCGTTGCGGACATTACGGCGGTCTGTCTTCTGATGAATGAGCTCGCGCCGGATGAGGTGGTGTGCTCCCCCGTTCATGTCGGGAGCGGCCATGTCAAATGCGCCCACGGGATTCTGCCTGTCCCGGCGCCCGCCACGGCGTATATTCTTCAGGGCGTACCCGCCTATGGAGGCGGCGTCAAGGGAGAACTGTGCACTCCCACGGGAGCCGCGCTGCTCAAGCATTTTGTCAGCCGTTTCGGCGATATGCCCGCAATGAAAACGCAGGCTATCGGCTACGGAATGGGAAAAAAGGAGTTTGAGACCGTGAACTGCGTCCGCGCCATGCTCGGCGAGAGCGGGGATAAGACGGACACCATTTTGGAGCTCTCCTGCAATGTGGACGATATGACGGCGGAGGAGATCGGCTTTGCAATGGACCGCCTTTT
Source organism: uncultured Lachnospiraceae bacterium (assembly GCA_947589175.1). Taxonomy (GTDB): domain Bacteria; phylum Bacillota; class Clostridia; order Lachnospirales; family Lachnospiraceae; genus Eubacterium_F. The sequence goes on from CANPZR010000090.1 coordinate 8,607, forward strand.
GGAAGGCGGCGCCCGTGATGTTTTTACCGTTCCGATCGGCATGAAAAAATCCCGCCCCGGCACGCTGATTCAGGTCATCTGTCAGCAGCAGGACCGGGAAAAAATGCTGAAGTTGATTTTTAAATACACATCTACCATCGGCGTGCGGGAGACGATAGCGCACCGATATATTCTTGACCGCCGGACGGAGACGGTCAAAACCCCTTACGGGGAGGTCCGCCGCAAAATTTCTTCCGGCTATGGCGTGACGCGCGCCAAGTATGAATATGAGGATATCGCCCGGATCGCGCGCGAGCAGGATATCAGCATGGGAGAGGCAAAGCGGCTTTCTGTATGTAGCGCTGAATCTGGACGGCAATCAGATGGGCAGCATGAATAAGGCGCTCGGCAAAGAAAAGTAACCGTAAATATATTGTAGCAGGATGGAGCAGGCAATGAAAACAGCACCGATTCTGAAAAATAAAATCTTTTTGTACCTGACGGAATTTTTCGCGGGCATGTCGGTTATGGCGGTGGAGCTGGGGGCCAGCAGGCTTTTGGCGCCGTATTTCAGTTCCTCCCAGATCGTGTGGACGATTATTATTGGGACGATTATGATTGCTATGGCGCTCGGAAATATTTATGGCGGGCGGAGCGCGGACAAGCGTCCGGATCCGGGCAGGCTGTACGGCAGGATACTGATTGCGGCTGTCTGGATCGCGGCCATCCCGGTCGCGGGCAAATATATTGTGCTCGGCATCTCCGCGCTGCTGATTTTTACGGTGAGCACGAATTTTCTGATCTGGGCGGCGTTCGCGGCGTGCATGGTCATTTTTGTATTTCCGCTGTTTCTGCT
>CANPZR010000091.1 GCA_947589175.1 uncultured Lachnospiraceae bacterium
AAGGGCGGCGGCGACCACGATATGTTCTATTACAATCTGCCTTATGAAAAGGATTACGATCTGTGCAACTGGCGCCCTATGCGCCTGTATAGCGGCAATATCATCAAGTACTATCAGTACAAGCTGGATCAGCCGGTAGTGCTCTTCACCGACCCGGACGGGATGGAATGACTGAACTGGCAGGGAACAGGCGCTTTACCTGTTCCCTTTTCTATTGGGTCTCCTTTTTCTCTCTTTTCGGATCATGCTGTTTATATTCATAATGGGAATCAGTCTTCTGATTCTTTCCATGAATTTTTTCTTCATGACCGTCCCTATTTCGAGAACCGTATCATCGCCCTTGATATAAATATAACGGTTTACAGGATCTATGCGGCGAATCTGCCACACATTGACAAACGACTGCCTGCTGCATTGCAGAAAATAGTCGGAATCCAGTTCCTCCAGCAGCGAAATACAGGACTTATACGGTATGATATAAACCCCGTCAGACGTCCCCACATGAAGCTTTTTCCCTCTGTTAAATGCATATTTAATATCTTTCACGCACACTGCCTCCAGCATCCCATTTATATGGAAGAAAACGCTTCTGTCCCGGGAGTCGTCCGTCCGATACCGGATTGCCTTCTGCAAAGCCTTTCTTACCATCTGAACGTCAAAGGGCTTTTCCACGAATTTATAACAGTGCACATCGCTGTACATGGTGAGTTTCAGATCATATAAATCAGAAATAATGATAATGGGCGTAAACTGGTATTTTTCTATATTTCTGATATTGTAGGCAAGCTCCGCCCCCGACTGGTCCCCTCCCCTTTTTCCCGGATGGAGGGCAACGTCGATCAGGAACACGTCAATTGACACCCGCAGGGAAATGGCATATGCCTCCTCCTCGTTCGCCATAGAAAAAATTCGTGCGCCGGCATCCACCTGGCGCACGATATTTTCCAGTACCGCCCTCGTTTTTTTATGTTTTTCCACGATCAGTACTTCTTTCAATATGGGCCTCCTGACATATCACTCCGCAAACATCGGCGTCGAGAGATATCTATCACCTGTATCCGGGAGCAGCGCAACGATTACCTTGCCCTTGTTTTCCGGACGCTTGGCCAATTCTGTGGCAGCCCATACGGCCGCGCCGGAGGAAATGCCCACTAACAGTCCTTCTTTTCTCGCCAGCGTGCGGCCTGCCTCAAAAGCGGCTTCATTTTCTACCGGAATGATTTCATCATACACCTTTACATTCAGCGTGTCCGGTATAAATCCGGCGCCAATGCCCTGAATCTTGTGGGGGCCCGACGTTCCCTTAGAGAGTACCGGCGATCCGGCCGGCTCCACCGCAACTACCTTGACATTCGGATTTTTGCTCTTCAGATACTCGCCCACGCCGGTAATCGTGCCGCCCGTGCCTACGCCGGCCACAAAAATATCCACCTTGCCATCCGTGTCCTCCCAGATTTCAGGTCCGGTAGTAGCGCGATGTATGGCGGGATTGGCCGGATTGGTAAACTGGCTGGGCACAAAGCTGTCCGGCGTACTGTCCGCCAGATCCAACGCCTTTTCAATTGCGCCTTTCATTCCCTTCGCTCCCTCTGTCAGCACAAGTTCCGCGCCGTACGCCTTAAGAAGATTGCGGCGCTCAACGCTCATCGTCTCCGGCATGGTAAGAATCACGCGGTATCCCCTGGCCGCCGCCACTGCTGCAAGGCCGATTCCGGTGTTGCCGCTGGTCGGCTCAATAATCACCGATCCCGGCTTCAGCTCGCCGCTCTGCTCCGCCTCGTCGATCATCGCCCTGGCAATCCGATCCTTTACGCTTCCGGCCGGGTTAAAATACTCCAATTTCGCGTAAATATCCGCTCCTAATTCCTTTTCCGCCCCGTAATTGTTTAATTTCAATAAAGGGGTTCCCCCAATCAGATCGGTAATTCTCTCAGCTGCCTTCATAACTATTCTCTCCTTTTTATTTTATTTTCACTTTTTCCTATATTCCCTAGTGAATTAATATGATTTAGATTTTAACACTATTTCCTCCCTTTGTCAACCCTGCAATGAGCTTGCATAAAAACCTTGTGCAAATTAACTAAATGTGATATACTGGAAAAACAGAATATATGCTTTTTTGCACAAATTGATTGTCGAAAGAAGGGATACCGTTATGAAAAAACTGAAAATGAGCTTTATCAGCCTGTTTCTGGTCGTCTGCATGGTATTGACATCCTGCGGGCAGGAAAGTGCGGCGACACCGGAAGAAGAGCAGACAGCCGAAAACAGCTCCCTGATTACTGTGGGATTTGCGCTGTCCGGCGCCAGTGCGGGCTGGAGTGCGGCGTTAGTTCAGTCCGTGAAGGACAACTGCACAGAGGAAAATGGCATCAACTTATTATTTGAGAGCGCCGACGACAGCTTTGACAAGCAGGTAGAGATCATGCGCTCCTTTATTGAGAAAAAAGTGGACGCCATCGGATTTACGCCCCTTGTCTCAGACGGATGGGACGACGTCCTGAAGGAAGCGAAGGATGCGGGCATTCCAGTCATTATGCTGGACCGCACCATCAACACGGAAGATGATACCCTGTACACCAGCTGGGTAGGATCTGATTTCCTGCTGGAAGGCTATAAGGGCGCCGACTGGCTGATTGAGTATATGAAAGAACACTATACCGGCAAGGGCAAGATCAAGGTGGGGATTTTCCAGGGAACGCTGGGAGCCAGCGCCGAGGTCGGCCGTACCCAGGGCATCGAGGAGATGCTCGGCGACGCCGGCAATTATAAGATTGTCTACAAGGCCGAGGGCGGGTTCAGCCACGACGGCGGCGTTGAGAACATGAAGAAGGTTCTCGACCAGGGACTGGATCTGGATGTTTTAGTCGCGGAGAATGACGACATGGCGTTAGGAGCCATCGAAGTCATGGAGAAGCATGGCATCAAGCCCGGAAAGGACATTGTCATCCTCTCCTTCGACGCTACGACTCCCGGTTTTGAGGCCATGATCGCCGGCAAGATCAACTGCGACATGGAATGTAATCCACTGAGCGGAAAGACATTCGTAGAACTGATCAAAAAGTCCCTAAACGGAGATCCTGTAGAGAAAAAGACCTACGTTCAGGAGCAGCTTTTCCCCGCTGACACAGCGGCCGATTACATTGACGGAAGAAAGTATTAAGGAGCCAGAATGGAGGATAGATGATATATGAAACATGTAAACAAACTCAACAGTATTGCGCTGAAGCTGGTTTCCGGCTTTATGGTTGTCATTATACTGATCATACTATTAGGAGTCATTTCCTACAACCGTTCTTCCAGCGCTCTGTCAAGATCTTATGAGCAGAACATGACCGGCACATCCGCTACGACGGCCACTTATCTGGAACTGGGCATGTCTCAGGTCACAGCCGAGGCGCAGAAGATTGTCGATAATATTAATTTTTACGATTACTACCGGGGCACTTATAAGAATGACGGCCCCCGTGAGTACATGGCATGGGCTTCTCTGTACAACACGATCCAGTCAGCGGCCGGCGCCAGCGAGTTTATCAGCTCCATCACGGTACTGGGCGACTACGGAGACGGCATTTCTTCCTCGGGAAGCCTGGACAGCAGCTTTTATGAGACATTTGCCGGGACAGTTCCCGAGAACACGGAGGACGGCGTATGGATCGGCTCCCACAGCGAGCTGGATCAGGTCCTCAACATTGACAAGAGCCGCTATGCAGCCTCTTATGTACAGTCCTTCGTCAACTTCAACGGATACGTAATCATTGATGTAAACACCAAGGCGATTACCGGCGTGCTGGAGAATCTGGGACTGGATGAGGGAATCATCATGGGATATGTCTCCTCGGACGGGACGGAGATTTTGAATGTAGAGGCGCAGGAAACAGTCTTCGGCGAACAGGAATTTTACAAAACAGCCGTAGAGTCCGGTGTTTCGGAAACGACCATGGAAAAGTATAACGGTGAAAAATACATGTTCGTCTTTTCACCCATCGGCAAGACGGGCTCCAGCGTATGCTGTCTGGTTCCGCAGAGAGTGATGCTCAGCCAGGCCTATGTGATTCGAAATATCACCATTGGAATCGTCATCTTTGCCATCGTCATCGCGATTCTTATCGCCCTGTTCCTCGCCTTCAACATCCAGAAGGCGATCAGCGGAATCGTGAAGGTGCTGGAAAAGGCCGCAAGCGGCGACCTCACCGGAAAGACGAACCTCAAGAGAAAGGACGAGTTCGGAAGCCTCAGCAACAGCACGAACAGCATGATTACCAGCATGAAGTCGCTGCTTGAAAAGGTAAATCAGGTCAGCAGCCTGGTGCAGACATCCTCCAACGACGTAACCCAGACCTCCGAGCTGCTGGTATCCTCCTCCGATGAGATCCGCAATGTGGTAGAAGATATTGAGACCGGCGCATCCTCCCAGGCAAGCGAAGCGGAGAAATGTCTGGAGCAGATGGACGGCCTGTCCGGCAAGATCAACACGCTGACCAACAATACCAGCGTGATCGAGCAGATTTCCCACAATACAAGAGCCTATGTAGATCAGGGAATCGACATCATGGCAGAGCTCAGCCAGCGCTCGAAGGATACACAGGAGATTACATCCGCTGTCATTGAGGGCATCAACAAGCTGAACAGCGAATCCGAAAACATCAAGAGCATTGTAGAAGTAATTAACGGCATCTCCGATCAGACCAGCCTGCTGAGCCTGAACGCCTCCATTGAGGCGGCCAGAGCCGGTGAGTCCGGAAAGGGCTTCGGCGTCGTAGCCGATGAGATTCGAAAGCTCGCAGACGAGTCCCTGCAGGCTGTCGGCGAAATTTCCGATATCATCACGAGGATCAGCGAGCAGACCGAAGTGACCGTAGAGACGGCCAGACAGGCGGAGAGCATCGTAGATTCCCAGCAGAAGGCTCTGGCCACTACCATCGAGCTGTTCCACGGCATCGACGAGCATGTAGGTAACCTGACCGCTAACCTGGAAAATATCACAAGCGGCATCAGCCAGATGTCCGACGCGAAGGATCAGACGCTTTCGGCAATCAAGAGCATTTCCCAGGTTTCGGATCAGTCCGCAGCCGCTACCACCGAGGTTTCCGCTACCATCGTCAACCAGCTGGATGCTGTCAGAGGGCTGAATGATAATGCGGTCACGCTGACCAACAACGCAAAGGATCTGTTAGACGCTGTCGCACAGTTCAAGTTGGATTAAAGATAGCGCTTTACAAGCAAAGAATACTATATTTAAGGCTAAAAATAAGACTGCCGGTCTGGCAGTCTTATTTTTTCACTATTACTCCTTCAATATATCCATCGCCTTATCTTCGTCGTATTCCTCCTCAATCGCAAGGAGAGCATTCTTGATTTTCTCGTACATCTCCGGCTGCAGCGGACTGCCCAGCCATTCCTTCAAGCGCTCTGTGGCGTCATCCGTCTGGAAGCGATCCAGCAGGTCAACCACCTCGTCCAGCTCCTCCTGTGCAATCTCCCGTATCTCGCCGTCCGTCACCGCCGCGTACTTTTCTTCCGTCTCGCCGCCGAGCATCTGGTACATGCTCTCAAAGTTCTTCTTGCACTTAGCCCACTCCTGCGCGAGCTCCTCCCAGTGTTCCTGCGCGTAAGCGAGGTCGCCGGACTTGCCCGCCTTCTCGTGCTCAAACGCCATGTCCGCCAGACGCGACGCGCCGAGCGTCCTCGCGTTACCCTTCAAAGCGTGCGTGAGAACGCCGTAATCCGCCATATTTTCTTCTAGCAGGAAACCGATAATCATCTGTTCCTTCTTTTCTTTCTCCTTGATGAACATCTCCATCAGCTCCAGGTAGACGTCCATCTTATTTCCTACGTATCCCATGCCCTGCTTGATGGAAATGCCCTCGCTCTGGTAGAGCTCTTCCACTTCATCGATAAGCGCGTCCTCCGGGCTGCTCTCCGAGCCGCCCTCTCCTGAGGCGCCTGTGTCCGCCTCGGCCTCGGCCGCCTGCGCTTCCTCCTCGCTGACAAACACGAGCAGCTCCTCCGGCAGGTACTTCTGAACCATCTGCTCCAGAAGCTCGCCCTCAATCGGCTTCGTCAAAAAGTCCTCAAATCCCTCGCTGAGATACATCTCCTTCGCGCCCACAATCGCGTTGGCCGTAAGGGCAATAACCGGCGTATCGGTATTCGGCCCGTCGGTAATCTCGCGCAGCTTATGCAGCGTCTCGATTCCGTCCATCTCCGGCATCATGTGATCCATGAAGATAATGTTGTATTTTTCCTGCTGCACGAGCTCCAGACACTCCTTGCCGGAGGACGCCGTCACGATATTCACCTTCGTCCTCTTCAAAAGAGCCTGGAACACGACAAGGTTCATCTCATTGTCGTCTACCACCAGCACCGTTGCGTCCGGCGCCTCGAAAATCTGACGATCCTCATTGTCACCGTGCGTGATCTGCGTCCGCAGCGTCTCAAAGTCGCCCAAAGGCTCTCTATCCACTATCTTCTGCGGAATTATGACGGTGAAGACAGAGCCCTCCTGGTAGACGCTGTCCACCTTCATCTCGCCGCCCATCAGCTCTAAGAGCGACATCGTAATGTTCATGCCCAGGCCGGTTCCCTCGATGTTGCGGTTTTTCTCTTCATCCAGGCGCTGGAACTTCTCAAACAGCTTGCCGAGGTCTTCCTCCTTGATTCCCATGCCCGTATCCTTGACCGAGATGACAAGAAGCAGTTCCTCATCCCCCTTCGGCTGGCAGGACACGCTCATCTCCACGCTTCCCTGCGGCGTGTATTTCACCGCGTTGGTGAGGAGGTTCGTCACGATCTGCTTGATACGGACGTCGTCGCCGTACAGGCCGCTTGGCATTTCGGAATCTAAGTTAAAGCTGATTCCCAGTCCCTTCTCCTGCGCCCGCAGGCCGATTACGTTCCACAGATCCAGAATCAATCGCCCTAACTTGTACTCGACCGGCACGATCTCCATCTTGCCCGACTCAATCTTGGACATATCCAGAATATCATTGATCAAAAACAGCAGCGTCTTTCCGGCGCTCTGAATATTTTCCGCATAGGAGAGCATCTGCTCGTCCTTGCTCTCGCGCAGGATCATCTCATTCATTCCCAACACCGCGTTAATCGGCGTCCGGATCTCATGGGACATATTCGAGAGGAACAGAGACTTCGCCTGCTCCGCCCGTATAGCGGCGTCCGCCGTCTTCTTCAGGTTTTCATTGGCGGTCCACTGCCAGCGAATCATCTTCTTCATCACCACATTGACCGCAAAAATACACATGCCGAACAGAATCAGGAATAAAAGCGCGTACTCCAGCACGTTGCCGTAAATGCTCCACCAGTTCTTCACCACGATAATCCGGAACCCGGATTCCTTTTCCTCTATCGAATCGCCCACCCGGTAGGTTCCATCGTAGTCGTCAAAGGAGACCATCCCGTCCTCGTCGTAAAAACAGTCGTAAACGAGCTCATGAATATTGGGAGAACTATCATCCGAAAATTCGTACTGGGAGTTGGGGTGGTCAATAATCCGGCCGTCCTTATCCACAAGGAACGCATAGCCCTCCTCCGTATAGCTTCCCTTCAGGATATCCGTCAGCACATCCAGATAAAAGTCAATCGCGAAGACTCCGTAGAACTCTCCATTCTCCGACTGCACCACTTTGGAAAAGGTGATGCAGTACTCCCCAGTCCGGGCGTCAAAATACGGCTCTGTGATATTAAAATTCTCTGCTGTGAGAGCGCCCGTATACCAGACGCGCTCCTCCTCCACATAATCCTCGTCCGGCACCCAGCCGTTATTCATCACCATCGGATGCCCGTGCTCAAAGTCCGGGTTTGCTATGTATGTGGCGGAAATCTTCGGATAATGCTTCGTGATATCGTCGAGGAATTTCACCATGCCCTCGTAATTGTCCAACAGATCCGGCTTGGCAACGACTACGTTCTCAAACATATCCAGGATGCTTCTCTGCTCCAGCACCCAGTCGCCCACCTCGTAGTTGTACCTGCTCAGCTCCTGCTCCATCTTGATCTGGCTGTCGCTGATCGACATCCTCACGCAGATAAATATGGTTATGAACATAGTCACGCAGAAAATCGCCGTGATGCCGTACTGGTACTTCTTCTGCGTCACAATCGTAAAATCAGTTTCCCCGTCGCCGTCCTGTTCCTTTTTTCCCTTGCCAAAAAGACGAATCTCTTTCCACCTGCCCGGCGATTTTTCCTTTTTCTTCCTTTTCTCCTCTTTCTCCTTTTCGCCTGTCTTTTTCCCTTTCCGGGTCATAAATAAGTATACAATCAGAACAAGAACAATCAGGACAAATGCCGCCGCGCAGACAATGAGCAAGCGCCTGTAGCTGTTCTGATACAGAGTTCCGCTGTCGATGGCGCACATCATATACCATCCGTTATCCGTCCTGCTGACGAACACAGCCACTCTCGACTTCCCGCGCCGAATCCTCGAGACCATCGTGGAATCATCCGATATATTCATCCGCAAAAAGATGTTGCGGTACTCTGGAAGCGCTGTCGATAATTTCTCCCCGACCACGTCAGGCCTTGAGCAGCCCACGATTTCCTCATTCGAATCCACGATCAGCGACTCTTCGTACCCCTCGCTCGCCAGCGTGCTCACGTACTCCTGTATTGCGGCCGTGTTGTAATCCAGTCCGATCATATTCGTGCCGTCATCCAGAAATTTCGCCACCGTAAAGCACATATTATCCGTAAACGCATCGTCGTAGGTAGGTGAAATGTACACATCTCCCTTGGGAGTCGCCAAAAGTCCCTTATACCATGCGCGATCCTGCAGCACATAATCCTCCGGCGTCTCCATGCCGGAAATCATCACCTTGCCATCCACCGCACAGAACAGGTTCAGGCAGAGTCCGTCCGACAGATCGTATTCCGAATCTCTCTGCCGCAGCAGAAACTGCCGGATTTCCTTCTCCGAGGCGTCGCTCTCAAGGAGCTTTTCCAGGCTCACGCCCGCACGGTCCAGCGCGCTCTCCGCCTCCGTCAGGTACTGCTGGAGATTGGACGCTATGCCCTGCACGCGTATCCTCCCCACTTGTTCTACCTGGCTCATGGCAATCCGATTGATCACAATGATGTTGATAACCAAAACAAGCAGCATCGCCACCGCTATAATAACAAATATCCGGTTGCGCTTGCTGTTTGATTCCTTTTTTTCCATGCTGTGGCCTCCAATCTGATGTACTCCTGTATATCCCTGTCAGCGTTTTTTTCGTTTATTATACCACGAGTTTACATTACATGCCACAATATTTTGCCGAAAAACGCCCTTCTTGCATTGTGACAATTTATTTTTTTCAGATCGTCCTCTCCTTTTCGTCGCTTTTTTCGTCGCTTTTCATTGTTTTTTCGTCGCTTTTCGTCGCTAAAAAAGCGACGAATTATTTCAGCTTATACACA
>CANPZR010000092.1 GCA_947589175.1 uncultured Lachnospiraceae bacterium
CCCGCGTGGGCCGCCAGTATCTTCTGGGTCATAGTCATTCCCATTGTTCTGTCCTCCTACTGCTTACTAAATTTTTGCCCTTATGTCTCAATTTCATGAAAACATGAAATTTTCACGCCAGCATGAAATTCATGAAATTTTGACTTTGATATCATTCTAACAGAAAAAAGTATTTTTTACAAATTTTAAAGAAAATCTGTCAAGTCAGACCGTGCCCGTGGAGCCGAATCCGCCCTCTCCCCGCACGGTATCCGCCAGCTCGTCCGCCTCCTCGTACTCGGCGAAGTAATAGGGCGCGATCACCATCTGGGCAACCCGCTCTCCCGGCTCTACCACAATCTCCTCCGCGGAATGGTTGTGCAGGGCGACCATGATCTCGCCCCGGTAGTCGGAGTCGATCACGCCCACCTTGTTGGCCGGGGCCAGGCCCTTCTTACAGGCGAGCCCGCTCCTGGCGTACACAAGGCCCACCAGTCCCGCCGGTATCTCCACCGCAATTCCCGTGTGGACAAATACCGTCGCCCCCGGAGAGACCGCGAGCGGCTCCTCCATGCAGGCGTGCAGATCCGCCCCCGCCGAAAACTCCGTGCCATAGCGCGGCGTCTGTGCCTTTTCATCCAGTTTCTTAAAACGCAGCTTTATCCGGTTCATACTACTAATCCAATCCTTCCGCTGTTCTTTATGGAAAAATCCATTTCATTTACAGTAAAATATATTTCAATTATGGTAAAATAAATTTCAGACGATCTCGCCCTCCCAGTGGACGACCTCGCCGCTCTCCAGTGACTTCTTCACATCAATGATTCTCTGGTTGTCCGAACCCCGGAAATTCACTTTGAGGTTTTTCCGGGCGACGATAAACTCCCCGTCCACCATAATGTCAATGTAGGACAAGAGCTCCCTTGTCACCTCGGACTCCCGGCACATGCGGTCGCGGATATCCCGGTCGAACAGATACCCGGTAAAGCACCAGATATCCTTCTCCGGATAGCGCTCATGCACCTCTCTCAACAAAGGAAGGAGCCCCTCCTGGTTCTGAGGCTCCATAGGCTCCCCCCCTAACAGGGATAAGCCCGCCACATAGGTCGGCTCCAAATAGGAGAGGATTTCTTCCTTTTCTTTTTCTGTAAATGGCTTTCCGTAGTCAAAATCCCATGCTTCGCTGTTGAAGCACTCGGGACAGTGATGCGTGCAGCCGCTGACAAACAGCGATACCCTCACGCCGGTGCCGTTGGCCACATCGCATCTCTTGATATCTGCATAATTCATCGCGTCCCACTTCCTTTACAGGTGGAGGACACGGGCATTGATTTCCTTGGTCTTGCCCACGTTCCAGAAGTTTTCGCCGAGATAGCCGCAGGTCCTTCTGGTCACGTTCATCTTGTCGTGATCCTTGTTGCCGCAGTTGGGGCACTCCCACTCCAGATCCTCGTTGATCTTGATCTCTCCATCATAGCCGCACTCATGGCAGTAGTCGGACTTGGTGTTGAACTCCGCGTACTGAATGTGGTCGTAAATATACTTCACGGCCTCCTCGAGAGCGGGCAGGTTGTGCTGCATATTCGGAATCTCCACATAGGAGATGGCGCCGCCGGAGGAAATCACCTGGAACTGGCTCTCAAAATCAAACTTGCTGAACGCGTCGATCTTCTCGCGCACATCCACATGGTAGGAGTTGGTGTAATAGCCCTTGTCCGTCACGTCCTCGATTACGCCGAAACGCTTCTTATCGATCTCCGCGAAGCGATAGCAGAGGCTCTCGGCCGGGGTGCCGTACAGGCTGAAGCTGATTCCCGTCTCCTCTCTCCACGTATCGGTGGCGCGGCGCAGGCGTTTCATCAGAGCCATCGCAAACTCGCTGCCCTTCTCGGTCGTCTGGCTCTCGCCCGTCATCAGCTTGGTCACCTCATACAGTCCGATATAGCCGAGCGAAATCGTGGAGTAGCCGCCGTGGAGCAGCTTATCGATCTTCTCTCCCTTGCCAAGACGCGCGATTGCGCCGTACTGCCAGTGAATCGGACTGACGTCGCTGGTAATGCCCTCCAGCGCGCGATGGCGGCACATCAGAGCCTCGAAGCAAAGCGACAGACGCTCCTCCAAAAGCTGCCAGAAGTACTCCATATCTCCCTTGGCCACAATGCCGATCTGCGGAAGGTTCAGGCTGACAACGCCCTGATTGAAACGGCCCTCGAATTTGTACTCGCCGTTCTCGTCCTTCCACGGAGTGAGAAAGCTCCGGCATCCCATGCAGCTGTATACGTTGCCCTCGTAATTCTCCCGCATCTTCTTGGCGGAGATGTAATCCGGGTACATTCTCTTGGCGGAACACTGCACCGCCAGTCTCGTGATGTAATCGTATTTGCCTCCTTTGAGGATATTGTGCTCATCCAGCACGTAAATCAGCTTCGGGAAGGCCGGGGTCACATAGACGCCCTTTTCATTCTTAATGCCCTCTAAGCGCTGGCGGAGAATCTCCTCCACGATCATGGCATTTTCTTCTACATATTCATCATCGGCGTCCACGTTCAAAAACAGCGTCACGAACGGAGACTGCCCGTTGGTCGTCATCAGCGTGTTGATCTGGTACTGGATGGTCTGCACGCCGGAGCGCAGCTCGTCCTGCACGCGGTCCTTCACGAACTCCTCGATCGTCTCGGCGTCCAGCCTGTCCCCGAACTGCTCCATATAGTGAGCCCGGTACTTGTCCGCGCTCTTTCTCAGATACTTGCCCAGATGACGCGTATCCACCGACTGACCGCCGTACTGGCTGCTGGCCACCGCCGAGATAATCTGCGTCACGACCGTGCAGGCTACCTGAAAGCTCTTGGGGCTCTCAATGAGCTTGCCGTTCATCACTGTGCCGTTGTCCAGCATGTCCCCGATGTTGATCAGGCAGCAGTTGAAAATCGGCTGGATAAAGTAATCCATATCGTGGAAATGCAGCACGCCTTCCTCGTGGGCCCTCGTGATCTTTTCGGGAAGAAGAACGCGCTTGGTCAGGTCCTTGGACACCTCGCCCGCGATCAAATCCCTCTGCGTGCTTGCCACATAGGCGTTCTTGTTGGAGTTCTCCTCCATCACGTCCTTGTTGCTGTTCTGAATCAGGCTCATGATGGAATCATCTGTGGTATTTGCCTTCCGAACCAGTTCTCTTGTGTAACGGTAAATAATATACTTCTTAGCCAGGGTAAACTTGCCCGCCGCCATCAGCTTCTGCTCGATGATGTCCTGGATATCCTCCACCTGCATCGTATCTCTCTTCATATTCTCAATGCAGGCAATAATCCCGTCAATGCTGTCGTCGGATATCTTGTCATAGGTCTCCACCTCCGCATTGGCCTTTCGGATCGCAATCAATATCTTGTTGCGGTCATAGTCTACGGTACGCCCGTCCCTCTTTATTACTCTCACTTGTACTCTCTCCTTTCCTGTCTGTCAGTACTAAGTTTATTAATCCCTTCAAGAGTCCGAAAATTGGCCTCTGTTGGATATTATAGCACTGCGCCCTCATCTTGTCCACAAGATATTGTAATTTTTTCGGATTATTTTCAGAAATCGTACCATATCATGTGTAGTTACTATACTTGTAGAAAGGCGTGGAAAGCCACTGGCAGGGCATATTCCCGCTGCAGCTGATCCCATTTTACAAAGAGAGCCCCGGACACTACATCCTGTGGTCGGTCCCCGGAGAGAAGAATCCGGTATCCCCTCATGCGCCACTCCACATGGGAAAAGACGTGCTTCGCGTCCGGCAGCCGCTCCACGGACTCCGCCTCCGCTCCCTGTTCCTCTAAGAACTTCCTGATCTGCGCCTTGCCGCAGTGCCCCGCGAGTGAGGGAAATTCCCACATGCCCGCCAGAAGCCCCGTATCCGGCCTCTTTCGCACGCACACCTCCCCCGCCTGTTCCAGAAGAAGGACCGTGCGCTTTTCTATGCGTCTCTCCCTGGGTTTTGGCTTCACCGGGAGCTTCATCTGAGCGCCCGCGGCCCTGCCCTGACACAGCTTTTTAAGCGGGCATTTTTCGCAGAGGGGCGCGCCGCCGGGGATGCAGACCACCTCACCGAGCTCCATTAACGCCTGGTTAAAATCCCCCGGCCGCTCCGCCGGCACCACGGCCTGAATGGACCTTTCTACCTCCCGCCGCACGGACATTTTCGAGATGTCGTCCGCGCAGTTTAAAAAACGCATCACCACCCGCAGGACGTTGCCGTCCACCGCCGGGGCCGGTACGCCGTAGGCGATCGAGGCGATGGCTCCCGCCGTATAATTGCCGACACCCGCCAGTTCCTTTAATTTTTCGTAATCCGCCGGGAGCTCTCCCCCGTGCCGCTCCATGACCTGAGAAGCCGCTTTTTTCAGATTGCGTGCCCGGTTGTAGTAGCCAAGTCCCTCCCAGAGTTTCATCAGCTCGTCGTCCGACACCCCGGCGAGCGAGGCGATATCCGGCAGGCGGTCGAGGAACCGGGCGTAATACCCCATGACCGCCTCGATCCGGGTCTGCTGCAGCATAATCTCCGAGATCCACACATGATAGGGAGTGGGGTCCTCCCGCCAGGGCATGCTCCTCTTATTTTTTTCATACCAAGAAAGAAGGGGCTCTGTCAAAGCCCCTAGCTCATATTTGCTCATTTCGGTTCTCCTGTCCCAAGCTCAATCTTGTTTCTGGAAAAATCCACATACATCTGAATTTCTTCCTCATCCATGCGGGTAAACTCCGCCAGCTCCTGTCTGGTGGCCACCCGGCCGTACTCCTCCGCCAGAATGTTCGTCGCCTCCCGCAGCAGATTCATCCGCGCCAGCACGGAGCTGATATTGTCGCTGTCCTCCAGATGCTCGTCCACAAGCTCGATCAGTCGGCTCCTCACCGCGTGGTCAATGGCCTTTCCGGCGTTCGTCGCCTCCTCGCTGCCACAGAGCATGGACACGCACATCATCAGCTCCAGGTTGCCCTCCTGGATCAAGTCCTCCAGGGGCACGCCCCGCCCCCGGTATTTGCCCGCCAGGGTCAGCACCCGCTTCAGGTGAGCCTCCACCACCGGGTGGATCGACTCCTCCTCTCCCCGCGCCAAGCGCAGGTACAGCTCCTCTAACTCCTCCCTGGTGCGCTCCGGCAGAGCCCGCAGCTCCCGCCGATAGATCGTGAGGTACTGGGAGTCCGCCCGAACAGCCGGGGGCTCGTCGCCGTTTTCCGCCTCGGCATTTCCCTGTGCATTCGCGCGGTCCGTCCGGGCATTTGCCCCGTTTCCCGCGCCGACAGCGGCTCCCGCCGTACCGATTCCCACCGTCCCCGGTATCTGGATGCGGTTCTCCTTCAGATACGCGTACACCAGCGTCAGCTGCTCCTCCGTCAGAGAAAGATCGCCGCAGTAATCCGCTATTTCTTCTTTTGTGAGGACGTTTTCCTTCGCCCTTCCCAAATCCACCAGATCCTGCATCTGGCGCATAAATTCTCTCTGATCCATGCCTCTCCTCATTTCCGTCTGAAATATCGTCCGGCCGCGTTTACAGCTTCCGCCTGTTTATTTTCACCTGCTATCAAAAACTGCGTTCACACGATACGCCCGCCATATCACAGCGCGTTCTCATAAATTTTGATCACGTCGTCCCTTTTCAGCTTCACATAATTTCCCTCGGTTTTCCTGCCGCCGAGAAGCTTGTCCGCCATGAGCGGAATGTCCTCCGCCCTCGCGCCGATTTCCGCAAAGGAGGACGGCATCCCGATTTCCCTCAAAAATGCCTCGAACGCCTCGATTCCCGCCAGCGCCGTCTCCCTCGGATTTTCCTCATTCAGCGGAATATCCCACACCCGCGTGGCAAAGAGCACGCACTTGTCCGGATTGATCTCCAGCACATAGCGCATCCACTTAGGCATAATGACCGCCAGCCCGGCGCCGTGTGTCACGTCGTACAGCGCCGACAGCTCGTGCTCGATGTGATGGCTCGCCCAGTCCTGTACCCTTCCCACGCCGCAGCTGTTGTTGTGAGCCAGCATCCCCGCCCACATCAGATTGGCCCTCGCCTCGTAGTTGTCCGGCTCGCGGATCGCCCGCGGCGCCTCGTAAATCACGGTCTTCATCACCGCCTCGCAGAGCCGGTCGGTGATCTCCGTCTCCTCCGTATTGGAAAAATACCGCTCGCACACATGGGCAATCATGTCCGTCGCCCCCGCCGCCGTCTGATACGCCGGCAGCGTGCAGGTCAGTTCCGGGTTCAAAATCGAGAATTTCGGGCGCAGCACGTCGCTTTTCGTGCCCTTTTTCAGCAGCGTAGCCTCATCCGTAATAACCGTGTTGGGCGAGCCCTCGCTCCCCGCCGCCGCAATCGTCAGAATCGTCCCGATGGGCAGCGCTCTCTCGATCTTTGCCTTTCCGTGGTAAAAATCCAGAAAATCTCCGTCGTAAAGGCTTCCCGCCGCAATCGCCTTGGAGGAATCAATGGTGCTCCCGCCCCCCACAGCCAGTATAAAATCAATATTTTCCTTCCGGCACAGCTCGATGCCCTCATACACCAGGCCGCTGCGGGGATTGGGCTTGACGCCTCCCAGCTCCGCGGCAAAAAGGCCCGCCTCCGAGAGCACGCTTTTTACCCGATCGTACAGGCCGCTCTTTTTGATCGAGCCGCCCCCGTAGTGCAGCAGCACGCGGCTGCCTCCAAAGCGGCGGACCAGTTCCGCCACATGCGCCTCGGCTCCCCTTCCGAAGTCAAAATAGGTCGGGGCGTAAAAAGTAAAATTATCCATTTCCGCACTTCCTTATATAATAAGTATACAATGCGAACATAGTTCGCATCGGAACTACGTTCACAATGTGAATGTAATTCACATTGCTAGCTTTTGATGACAAATGAGAAAACTGTATTTACAGTTCTCATACTTTTACAACAGGGGCAGGTTATTCTCCTCTGCCGCCTGCATCACGTCCTCCGGCCAGATGGACGCCTGCACCTCCCCGATATGGGCTTTTTTCAGGAAAAACATGCAGATGCGGGACTGGCCGATTCCGCCGCCGATGGTATAGGGCAGCACCTTCTCCAGAATCTCGCGCTGGAAGGGCAGCTTTTCCCGCTCCGGGCAGCCCGCCTTCACAAGCTGCTCCCGCAGGGAGTTCTCATCCACGCGGATTCCCATAGAGGAAATCTCAAACGCCATGTCCAACACGTCATAGTACACGATAATATCGCCGTTCAGCGTCCAGTCGTCGTAGTCCGGTGCCCGGCCGTCGTGGGGCTCCCCGGAGGTCAGCTTATCCCCGATCTGCATCAGGAAAATGGCTCCGTACTCCTTCACCGCCAGATACTCCCTCTCCTTCGGTGTCTTGTCCGGATACCGGTCCAAAAGCTCCTGCGTCGTCACAAATACAATGTCGTCTGGCAGGCATTTTTTGATGTAGCCGTACTGGGCGGCCATGTAGTCCTCCGTCTCCATAAGCGACTGGTATACCTTATGTACGATATCCTTCAGGGTATCCTCATTTCTCTCTTCCTTATCAATAATGCGCTCCCAGTCCCACTGGTCCACGAAAATGGAGTGCACGTTGTCCGTCTCCTCATCCCGGCGGATCGCGTTCATATCCGTGTAAAGACCCTCGCCGTGCTGAAAATGATAGCGCTTTAGGGCGTGGCGCTTCCACTTCGCCAGGGAGTGGACAATCTCCGCCTCTTTTCCCTGCTCCTTGATATCAAAATTAACCGGGCGTTCCACGCCGTTTAGGTTGTCGTTCAGACCGGACTCCGGCAGGACGAACAGCGGCGCCGATACACGGGTGAGATTTAAGTTGGCGGCCAGCGCCTTTTCAAAATAGTCCTTTACCTTTTTAATTGCCACCTCTGTCTCGCGGACATCCAATGCCGCCTGATATCCCTCTGGAATAATCAGATTCATAATCCATACCTCCTATAATTCACAGTTATTAACGGTACGCGGGAACGGGATCACATCCCGGATATTCTGCATACCGGTCAGATACATCACACATCTCTCAAAGCCCAGGCCAAAGCCCGCGTGTCTGGCCGTGCCATACCGGCGAAGGTCCAGATAGAAGTCGTAGTCCTCTTTTTTAAGGCCGCACTCTTCCATCCGCTTCACCAGCTTGTCATAGTCGTCCTCTCTCTGGCTCCCCCCGATAATCTCACCGATTCCCGGCACCAGGCAGTCCATCGCCGCCACCGTCTTGCCGTCCTCGTTCATCTTCATATAGAAAGCCTTGATCTCTTTGGGATAATCCGTCACAAAGACCGGACGTTTAAACACTTCCTCGGTGAGATACCGCTCGTGCTCGGTCTGCAGGTCGGCTCCCCAGGAAACCTTGTACTCAAACCTGTCATTATTTTTCTCCAGCAGCTCCACGGCCTCGGTGTAGGTCACATGGGCAAAATCCGATTCCGCCACATGGCGCAGCCTCTCTATGAGCCCCTTGTCCACGAACTTGTTGAAAAACTCCATCTCCTCCGGCGCGTGCTCCATCACATAGGTAATAATATACTTGAGCATGCTCTCCGCCAGCATCATGTCGTCCTGCAAATCCGCAAAGGCGATCTCCGGCTCGATCATCCAGAACTCCGCCGCATGGCGCGTCGTGTTGGAGTTCTCCGCCCGGAACGTGGGGCCGAACGTATAAATATTTTTAAACGCCATCGCGTAGGTCTCGCCGTTGAGCTGTCCGCTGACGGTCAGATTGGTTTCTTTATTGAAGAAATCCTTTGTGTAGTCCACCGTCCCGTCCGGGTTCTTTGGCACATTCTCCATATCCAGCGTCGTCACCCGGAACATCTCCCCCGCGCCCTCGCAGTCGCTCCCGGTAATCAGCGGCGTGTGCACATACACAAAATCCCGCTCCTGGAAAAATTTGTGAATAGCGTAGGCAACCAGAGAGCGCACCCGGAACACCGCCTGAAATGTATTGGTCCTCGGTCTCAAATGAGAAATCGTCCGCAGATACTCAAACGAGTGCCGCTTTTTCTGCAGCGGGTAATCCGGCGCGGACTCTCCCTCCACCATCACCTCATCCGCCTGTATCTCAAAGGGCTGCTTCGCCCCCGGCGTCTCCACTAATTTCCCCGTGACAATGACCGCCGCTCCCACGTTCAGCCTGGAAATCTCCGCGAAGTTCTCCAGTTTGTCCGCGTACACCACCTGCAGCGGCTCAAAAAAGGTCCCGTCATTCACCACGAGAAAGCCGAAGGTCTTGGAGTCCCGCACGCTGCGGACCCAGCCCCCGACCGTCACCGTCTGCTCCACATATTTTTCCTTTTCCCGGAACAAGCTCCGGATGCTCGTCAATTCCATAATTTCCTCATTTCCGCGTATTCCACGCTTTTGTACCATTATAGTTTAGTCCTCTAATAAAATAGTTTATCAAAAGAACG
>CANPZR010000093.1 GCA_947589175.1 uncultured Lachnospiraceae bacterium
AAGGAGTATTTCCGCGACAGGGAAAAGGGGCTGAATCCCAAAGTCCCGGTCAATTATTTTCCGGGAGACGATCCGTCCAAGCCGCCGGTGGTGCGCTGGCGCTCGACGGGGCAGCTTTATTATAGTAATTGGCTGAATTATTATGTTTATCAGAGCACACCTTACGATTTAACGCAAACGCCGTAAAAACGCCGATTTTAAGCGGTTTCCGAGGTTTTTGAAATTTTGATTGTATAAAGCACACAAATATTACAATTATAATTGTCAAGAGGGCAAGAACTTGGCACGAGAAAGGAGAAGAGAAAATGGAGGTAGTTGAAATGACAGAGAAAGAAATGCAGACTGTAAGAAAGGCAACGCTTTATGACTTGCGATTGATATTTACAAGTGGAGAAAAGAAAAATTACACAACGGAAGAACTTGTTGAATTACTCGACAAAATAGCGCTTGCAAAAGAACAGGAATAACAAAAAATAACCAGGGGCGGGCTTGCCACCGCTCTCTGATTCTTGTCAGAGGAATGAAAATGTATAAGTATGAAAGAATTCTGATCATTGACGACGACATTCACATTGGAAACATGCTAGAGGAGGCCCTGTCCGGGGAGGGATACGCCGTTACGCGCGCCTATTCCGGGACAGAGGCCCTGCTTTTGCTGGAAAAAGAGCAGCCGGATTTAGTGCTCTTGGACCGGATGCTGCCGGGGCTTTCCGGCGAGGAGGTGCTGCCCCGAATCAAGGGGATTCCCGTCATCGTCGTGAGCGCTAAGGGGGACGTGGAGGACAAGGTGGAACTGCTCGTCAGCGGGGCGGTGGACTATGTGACAAAGCCCTTTCATATGAAAGAACTCATGGCGCGGATTGCTATCCATCTGCGGGAGGGCGCGGGGACGGAAGAGAAAAACGTCCTGAAATTCCGGGAGCTCACGCTGGATACGGAGGCGCGCCGGCTGACGGCGGGCGGGAGCGAGGTCAAGCTGACACGGACGGAGTTTGCGATTTTAAAGCTCTTGATGGCAAATCCGAATCAGGTAATTACAAAATCCAGGCTGTTAGACCGCATCGCGGAGGATACACCGGACTGCACGGAAAATTCATTAAAGACGCATATCAGCCATCTGCGCTCGAAAATGCGCGACGTTGCGGGGGAGGACTACATTGAGTCGGTCTGGGGAATCGGCTTTAAAATGCGCGCGGAATAAATCTTAACTAAATCTCAACTCTTTTCTTATCGGATTTCTCAACGGTTTTTTCTTATAATAGCGGTTGTAAAAAATAGAGAGGGCGGCAATGTTTGCTAAGGCAATCATCGCTTGCTAAGAGCAATCATCGTTTGCTAAGGCAATCATCGCTCGTTAAAACGAGCATTGCCTCTAAAGAGGACATTGGCTGCTCAGAAAGGAAGGTTACGGCATATATGGAGTATGTTCTGAAAACCACGAATCTCGGAAGAATGTACCGGAATTTTAAGGCGTTAGACGGGCTGTCCATGCGGGTTCCCAAGGGAGCTATTTATGGAATGGTGGGAAAAAACGGAGCGGGCAAGACCACGCTGATCCGGCTGCTCTGCGGACTGCAGGAGCCCACGTCCGGCGGGTACGAGCTGTACGGAAAAAAGAATACGGACCGGGACATTTTAAAGGTGAGAAGGAGGATGGGAGCCATCGTGGAGAGCCCGTCCGTGTATATGGACATGACGGCGAGGGACAATATGAGGCAGCAGTACCGCATCCTCGGGATTCCGTCCTTTGACGGAATCGAGGAGACGCTGCGGATGGTGGGACTGGGCGATGCGGGGAAAAAGAAGGCGAAGCATTTTTCCCTCGGCATGCGCCAGCGGCTGGGAATTGCTATCGCGCTCGCTGGCAGTCCGGATTTTCTCGTTCTGGACGAGCCGGTCAACGGTCTGGATCCGCAGGGGATTATTGAGATTCGGGAGCTGATTCTGAAACTGAACAGGGAGCGCCAGATCACGGTTCTGATCTCCAGCCACATTCTGGACGAGCTGTCCCGCGTCGCCACCCATTACGGGTTTATCGACGGCGGGCGCATTGTAAAGGAAATCAGCGCGGAGGAGCTGGAGGCGGAGACGAGGAAGTGTACCCGGGTGGAGGTAAGCGACACAAAGATTCTGGCGCGGGCTCTTGATGAGAAAAATGTGGAGTACCGGATTTATTCGGACACGGAGGCGGATATCTACGACTCGCTCCCGGTGACAAGACTGGCTCTTTTTCTCCAGGAAAAAAACTGCGAGATATTTTCCATGCGAGAGCGGGACGAGAGCCTGGAGAGCTATTATATCAATCTGGTAGGTTCCCTGCTGGAGGAAGGGAGGCAAAAATGAGAAATTTGATAGCTGGAGAATGGGTGCGTCTGTGGAAGAGCGGAATATTCAGGCTCGCTCTGATTTTTTCCGTGGGCTTTCCCTGCGTTATAGTGGGCTGCCGGTGGTGGACCGTGATGAAATACGGCGATTTTTATGAAATTGACAGCGAGGCCAGAAATATTGACAGCCTGCTGTTCGTCGGCGGATTTTACATGGTTTTCGCCCTCGCCATTCTGGTGGGAATTTTTGTGGGGACCGAGTACGCGAGTGGAACGATCCGGAACAAAATACTTGCCGGGCACAGCAGGGGGAAAATCTATCTGGCGGAGAGCGCAGTCTGCCTGGGAGGGTATGCGATTTTGTACGTCCTCTGTATTCTGACCACGCTCGGCCTGGGAAATCTCTTCTTGGAAAATTCCCGGTACCGGGCGTCGGAATTTCTGACGCTTTTGGGAATCGGCGCCCTCGCCTCCGCGGCCATGACGTCCCTGTTAATGCTGCTGGCGCTGCTGATTCGGAACCGGTCGATCGGCTCCGTCGCGTGCCTTATGACGGTCCTTGTGCTGCTCTCCTTGTTCATGTCTATTGACCAGAGGCTCTCGCAGCCGGAATATATTCCGACGGCAGCGGTTCTGCAGGAGGACGGGACCGTGCTGGAGACCGACATGGAGCCTAATCTGTATTATGTGAGGGGCGTGAAGCGCAGCGTGTACGAATTTTTAGATGAGGCGATTCCCATATCCACGCTGTACTATATCGTAACAGACGATACGGACGAGAATCGGCATCTGGGGCGGCGGACCGCTTACAGCCTTTTGTGGATTTTAGCGTGCCCCGCGGTGGGAGCGTTCCTTTTTCGGAGGAAAAAGTTGTTTTAGAGAAAATAATTTTTTTTCACAAAAATTGAAAAATTATTTCGAAAATTATTTGCTGAAAATTTCACTCATAATTTACTTGCAAAAATAAAAAAATTAAATCGGAGGTCAGGAAAATGCCGCAGGCGTATTTTTGGATTTTGACGGGCGTCATGGCGGGAGTGATTGTCGTTCTTGCCGTTAAAATTTACAGCATGAAGAAAATGGCGGGGGAGATCGGAGACGCCTTAGAGGACTGGCTGGCGTCCGATTCAAACGCCCCGATTTTGCTCTCCGGCGGGGACCGCGCCCTGCGTCGCCTGGCCGTCCGGCTCAACGAGCAGCTGAAAATCATTCGCGGGGAGAGGCTGCGCTACGCGCAGGGGGACAGGGAGCTGAAACAGGCGGTGACGAATATTTCCCATGACCTGCGCACGCCGCTGACGGCGATTCTCGGCTATCTGGACCTCTGGGAGCAGGAAGAACCGTCCGAAAAGCTGCGGCGGTACGGAGAGATTATCCGGAACCGCGCCGAGCTGATGATGCAGCTGACGGACGAGCTCTTTCAGTATTCCATCATCGCGTCCGGAACGGCGGAGCTTGTCATGGAGCCCCTGGAGCTCAATTCCCTGTTAGAGGAGAGCGCGGCCGCCTTTTATGAGGAGCTCACCAGGCATCACATCGCGCCGGAGATTCGACTGCCGGACAAAAAGGTGATCCGGCAGGGGGACAAGCGCGCCCTGCTCCGGGTATTTTCCAATTTATTTGCCAATGCGGTCAAATATAGCGGCGGCGATCTGACGATTGAGCTGGGCGAATCGGGCGAGGTCATCTTTTCCAACAGCGCGCCGGGGCTTTCCGAGGTGCAGGCGGGACGGCTGTTCGACCGGTTCTACACGGTGGAGGCGGGGAGAAATTCCACGGGGCTGGGGCTCTCCATCGCCCGGACGCTGATGGAGCAGATGGACGGCACGATATCGGCGGAGTACAGAGAGGGGAGGCTTGTAATCCGCCTGTCTGTGCCGGGTCCCTGCGGCGGGGTGGAATAAGTGCTGTTTCCGTCAGAATATCCGTTTTTCTGGCGCTGTTTTTGGTGCAGTTCTTGCATTTAATACTTGACATAGGGCTTCCCTATATGCTACAGTAAAAAAAATCGGTTTTTCCATCCGGCCGGGGATGTTGGATGCGAGAAGATGTGAAAAAGGTTTCCCACTGTGCGGCAGAGGGATTTTTTTTAGTTGAACAGGAGTTGAACATGGAGGAAAATCCTCTCCTCGCCGGAGGGGCTCGGATTTTGCTTCGCAAAACACGGAGGAAAATCCTCTCCTCGCCAAAGGGGCTCGGATTTTGCTTCGCAAAACAAGGAGGAAAATCCTCTCCTCGCCAGAGGGCTCGGATTTTGCTTCGCAAAACAAGGAGGAAAATCCTCTCCTCGCCAGAGGGCTCGGATTTTGCTTCGCAAAACAAGGAGGAAAATCCTCTCCTCGCCGGAGGGGCTCGGATTTTGCTTCGCAAAACAAGGAGGATTGACATGAAAGAGAAATTATCCCAGATTCTTGAAAATGCCCTGGGGCAGATTGATCAGTCTGCCGAGCTGGATAAGCTGAACGACATCCGGGTGGCATTTTTAGGGAAAAAAGGAGAGCTGACGAGCGTCCTGAAATCCATGAAGGACGTGGCGCCGGAGGACCGGCCGAAGGTGGGCCAGATGGTCAACGAGGCCAGAGAGAAGATCGAGTCGAAGCTGGAGGAGAAAAAGACGGCTTTTGAGAAAAAGCTCCGGGAAGAAAAGATGAGGGCGGAGGTCATTGACGTCACGCTGCCGGGACGCCGGATTGAATTGGGACACCGCCATCCGAATACGATTACATTGGAAGAAGTGGAGAAAATCTTTATCGGAATGGGCTACGAGGTCGTAGAGGGACCGGAGGTCGAATACGATTATTATAATTTTGAGGCGCTGAACATCCCCGCCAACCACCCGGCGAAGGATGAGCAGGATACATTTTATATCAATGACAAGATCGTGCTGCGCACCCAGACGTCGTCGGTGCAGGTTCATGTGATGGAAAAGGGAAAGCTGCCTATCCGCATGATCTCGCCGGGCCGCGTGTTCCGCAGCGACGACGTGGACGCGACCCACTCGCCGTCCTTCCATCAGATCGAGGGACTGGTCATTGACAAGAACATCACGTTCGCGGATTTAAAGGGGACGCTGGAGCAGTTTGCCAAGCAGCTCTTTGGTGAGGACACGAGGGTGAAATTCCGCCCGCACCATTTCCCGTTTACAGAGCCGAGCGCCGAGATGGATGTGACGTGCTTTAAGTGCGGCGGCAAGGGATGCCGCTTCTGCAAGGGCGAGGGCTGGATTGAGATCCTGGGCTGCGGCATGGTGCACCCGCATGTATTCGAGATGAGCGGCATCGACCCGGAGGAGTACACCGGATTTGCCTTCGGCGTGGGGCTAGAGCGCATCGCCCTGTTAAAGTACGAGATTGACGACATGAGGCTTCTCTATGAAAATGACAAGCGCTTTTTGAGCCAGTTCTGACTGAGTTTGAAATATCGGAGGGAAAAGGAATGAATACACCATTATCATGGATTAAAGCGTATGTGCCGGAGCTTTCCTGCACAGAGCAGGAATATATGGACGCCATGACCATGTCCGGGACCAAGGTCGAGGGCTATGAGAAATTCGACGCCGACTTGGACAAAATCATCGTCGGAAAAATTGAGAAAATCGAGAAGCACCCGGACGCCGACAAGCTGGTGGTGTGCCAGGTGGCCATTGACGAGACGGGCACGACCGTACAGATTGTGACGGGCGCGCCCAACGTGAAAGAGGGACAGAAGGTGCCGGTCGTGCTGGACGGCGGCCGCGTGGCGGGAGGCCATGACGGAAAGAAAGTACCCGGCGGTATAAAAATTAAAAAGGGGAAATTGCGCGGCGTGGAGAGCTGCGGCATGATGTGTTCGATCGAGGAGTTGGGCTCCTCTACGGACTTTTATCCGGACGCGGCGGAGGACGGCATTTACATCCTCAGCGACAACCCGGAGTACAGGGACGCCCCGGTCGGAAGCGACGCCATTGCGCTTTTAGGGCTGCGGGACGCCAATTTTGAGTACGAGGTCACATCGAACCGCGTGGATTGCTTCGGCGTGCTGGGCATTGCCAGAGAGGCGGCTGCTACGTTTAACAAGCCGTTCGTTCCGCCGGTGATCAAAGAGACCGGAAACGATGAAAAGACGGAGGACTACATTTCCGTAGAGGTAAAGGCGCCGGATCTGTGCTCCCGGTATGTGGCTAGAGTTGTGAAAAATATTAAGCTCGCGCCGTCGCCGGAGTGGATGCAGAGAAGGCTCGCGGCGAGCGGAATTCGCCCGATTAACAATATTGTGGACATCACCAACTATGTCATGGAGGAGTACGCGCAGCCCATGCACGCCTACGATTTAGACACCATTGCCGGTCACAAGATCGTGGTAAAGAGGGCCGAGGAGGGCGAAGTGTTCCAGACGCTGGACGGCCAGGAGCGGCAGGTGGATCCTTCCGTGCTCATGATCTGCGACGGGGAGAAATCCATCGGACTTGCCGGCATCATGGGCGGTGAGAACTCCAAGATTACCGATGATGTAAAGACCATGCTCTTTGAGGCGGCCTGCTTTGACGGAACCAATATCCGCCTGTCCGGGAAAAAGATCGGTATGCGGACCGACGCCCAGGCGAAGTTCGAGAAGGGCCTGGATCCCAATAATACCATAGAGGCCATGAACCGTGCCTGCCAGCTCATCGAAGAATTGGGCGCCGGCGAGGTCGTAGGCGGCTGCGTGGACGTGTACCCGGAGAAAAAGGAGCCGATTACCGTGGGCTACGACGTGGATAAAATCAACGGCCTGCTGGGAATCGACGTGTCCGAGGACGAGATGTGCGAGTACTGGAGCCGGGTAGAGCTTAAGCCGGACCAGGCGAACAAATGCGTTCTCGTGCCGACCTGGCGCCAGGATGTGCTGCGCATGGCGGATCTGGCGGAGGAAGTGGCGAGATTTTTCGGATATGACAAGATTCCGACCACGCTGCCCAGCGGCGAGGCCACCCAGGGAGGAATTTCCTATCAGGCGTCCATCCAGGGCATCGTGAGAAATGTCGTGGAGCAGTATGGATTTTCCGAGGGAATGACGTATTCTTTTGAGAGCCCGAAGGCGTTTGACAAATTGCTGGTGCCGGAGGACAGCCCGCTCCGGAACGCCATTGAGATATCGAATCCGTTGGGCGTGGACTACAGCATTATGCGAACCTCCCCGCTGAACGGCATGCTCACGTCCTTAGCGACCAACCACGCTCACCGCAACAAAGACGTGCGGCTGTACGAGTTCGCCAATGTCTATCTTCCCAAGGCGCTTCCTCTGACAGAGCTGCCGGACGAGAGAATGCAGCTGTGTCTGGGCATGTATGGAAAGGGAGATTTCTTCGACCTCAAGGGCTGTCTGGAGACGATTTTTGAAAAATTGGGAATCCGCGACGTGATTACCTATGAGCCGGACGAGAGCCTTACCTGTCTGCATCCGGGCCGCCGGGCCGCCGTGGTTGTCGGCGGGGAGAAGGCGGGATTTCTCGGCGAGCTCCATCCGGACGCGGCAGACAATTACGACTTGAAAACCCGGACGTATGTAGCGGTCTTAGATATTGAAATTCTCGCCGGAAAAGCGGATTTTGACGTGAAATATAAGGGAGTGGCAAAATTCCCGGCGGTGACGCGCGATATTTCCCTCGTCATGAAGAAGCATGTCCTGGCGGGAGATGTGGAAAAAGTAATCCGGGACAACGGCGGAAAGCTTTTGGAGGATTATCATTTGTTCGACTTGTACGAGGGCGAGAATGTGGGTCCGGATGAGAAGTCCCTGGCCTATTCCATCCGCTTCCGTGCCGCGGACCGGACTCTGGAGGACAAGGATGTTACGACTGTAATGGATAAAATATTGAAAAAACTGGAATCCTTAGGAGTGGCGCTGAGACAGTAATTGCAATACAGAAAAGCGTGCGTTATCAGAAATATTAGGTAGGAGTGATGGGATTGAAAAAGCTGATCAGCAATATTTTGACGCTTTGCTTTATCTGCTATATGATCCTGCTTGTATATTATTTGTTTTTTAGTGAGGAGTATGGCCGCAACGAGGCCTACGCCACCTATCAGTACAATTTGAAATTGTTTCATGAGCTGAACCGGTATTTGTCGTACCGGAATCAGATCGGAATCGACCTGTTTCTCATCAATGTAGTGGGGAACGTGGTGGCCTTTATGCCCTTTGGCTTTCTGGTGCCGGTCATGTACCGGGAGCAGCGGGGGATGAGAACGTATAACGGGCATTTTTTCCGCAGCTTTGTCTTTGTGTCCTTTCTGGGATTTTTGATGAGCCTGGCGGTGGAGACGGTGCAGCTCGTGACCAAGGTGGGCTGTTTTGATGTGGACGATTTATTTCTCAACACCATCGGGGTGATGGCCGGATTTTTCATCTATTTTATATGTAAAAAGATAATCGGAGGCCGCCCGGAGCGAAGGGGGAGAAAAGAGACGTGAAGATTCGGTTTGGCAGTCATAAAAGCATACAATTTACGGATAAGACCCACCCGGTAATGGGAATTTTGTCCTTGCTGATCGGTCTGGCGGCGCTGGCCGGCCTGATCACGCTGTTCTTTTTGTCCAGCTCCGTCAAGGGAAATTCCGGCATGTATGCGGGCGTGGGTGGAATCTTTGTACTGCTCGCCAGCATTGTGGGATTTATACTGGCGGTGCGGTGCTATAAAAAAGAAGATATCTACATGACTACGCCTGCCGTGGGCTCCGTCTTAAACGGCGTCCTCATCGTAATCTGTCTAATGTTATATGTCTTAGGTTCAGTATGAACCTAAGACATTTGTATTCGGGTTCAGTATGACCCCAATACATTTGTCCTCAGGTTCAGTATGACCCCAATACATTTGTATTCGGGTTCAGTATGAACTCAATACATTTTTATCATTCGGAACGCAGCGTATAATTTGTAATACGGGGAGAGATGGCTACCTGGCGGTATATTTCCTTATAT
>CANPZR010000094.1 GCA_947589175.1 uncultured Lachnospiraceae bacterium
CCTGCAGCACCGTCTCCTTTCCGAACTTTTTTGACACATGGTCCACTATGATCCTGTCTTCCATTGATATTCCTCCTATCTGTCTGCCACTGTTTTTTTCATTCCGCTGAATTCCGCTAAAAATCTTCCACCTGAGCTATTTCCTTCCGGCAAAAACACCCCTGCCGGACACCCTATATAAAAACTCCCGCCCGCATATACTTTCCGTATTATGCAGTCATGCCCGCTACCTCACCATCTCAATTTTCCGCCGCTTCACCAGAAACACGGCGACGGCGGCCAGGACCAGCACCGCCACGGCCAGGACTCCCGCCTGCCTGAGCGCCCCGCCCGGCGTGAGCCGCGACAGATCCAGCCAGTTCTGAGGAGCCTTGGTCAGAAGTTTTTCTGCCCATGCAAACGGCAGATTGGCCAAAAAGATCCAGAGAAGGCTCCAGATAGACAGTGCTGCCGTTCCCAGCCTGCTCCGGGTCAGGCCGTTCAGTATATATTCGACTACGGCATAGACGCATCCGGCCAGCAGGAACAGAAGGGCCGAAAGCCCCACGGCCTGCCACGGCTCATATATCCGCAGCACATCCCCGGATATGGCCAGGGAAGACGCATATCCCAGTTCCGACGCCTGCGAGGAGGCAAAGCTGCCCCACGCTTTTCCCCAGTCCCCGAACATCAGCCCCGGCAGCGCCGTCAGAACCGTGAACAGAAGCTGCACCAGCACAAATGTGGCTCCCGCAAAAAACAGCGCCAGCACATGCCCCGCCCCGCTGCGCGTCAGCCCGCGCCCCCGCTGCAGCAGGAAGTTCTGCGCCCCGTTCTTCAGGGGAATGTCACAGAACAGGAATACCAGCAGCAGGAGGGCGATGTTGCAGTATATGGTATCCGAAATAAAAAAGGGAAACACCGCCGGGACGATCCCCAGGCCGAAGTCCGCGGCAAACTCCCTCACCGGACGCATCACCCCGTCCATGAACACGTAGGCCAGTGCCGAAAGCAGGACAAACCGGGACGAGAGAACCATAAGTCGGGCATCATACAGGGCAATCCGCCCCGTGCGCATCAGATTACTCATTCTGTTCACCTCCAAATATCCGGTCCCTTCGGAGCCGCAGGCAGAACAGCAGCCACACGGCGGCCGCCGCCACTGCCGTCCCGCCTGCGATGATCCCGAGAGTTGCCCATTCCGGCAGCCGGACGCCGAACATAAGTTCCGAGTCCAGCCCATGCTGGATGTCAAACAGGTATCTTGGCTGCAGCCATGCAGGCAGCCATCCGTATCCTGAAGTCACGAACTCGAACAGATACCATAAAAGTATGGGCAGGGCCACGACCACCCTCAGCCTTGTTATAAAAAGTGACACCGCCAGCGACACGAGGGCATAGAATGCCGTGCGCAGGCCTGCTAACAGCACTATGGCCGCCAGGTAGGAGGTCCCGTGGCCGCCCAGGATGAGCCGACTGTCCGTCAGGCCGGACATGACCTCCCCCTCTTCCAGGACAGGGATCCGAAACGCCAGGGACATCAGGGTGAACAGGGGCAGGAGACCCAGGCTCCCCGCCAGAAAGGAAGAAGCCGCTGTCTGCCATACCCTCAGACCCGCATAGGCCCCGATTCCCATGCGCTGGACACGCATGTAGACGGCTCCTTCCTCATAATCCTGTGCGAATGCGCCGGCCCCGAGGTATACCGCCAGACACATGGACGCGCTGGATATGACGCCGGACGCAGCCAGCATGAAATAGCGCAGCGCGCTGCCAAAAAGTCCCCCGCCTTCGCCAAATGCCCCCCCTGCCACTGCCATGCTGGAAAAAATGTCTGTCAGGTAGCAGAGCACGGACACGGACACCGCCGCAAGGAACATGCCCGGCGATAACCACCGGGACAGTTCCCAGAAAATCCGCCTTCTTATTCTTCCGTGCATATTTCCTCCTCCAGGCAGTCGCCTGTATTCGCGTCATATACGAAATCAAATTCGTTCATGATTCCGTCGCTGTCCCTCCGCAGGACCGTCACCCTCCAGACCGGCGTGACCGAGGGACGAACCGTCCCGCCATCATCGTAAAAATACCCGGCATACCCGATCCTGATCCCCGATATCACGCATTCGTCCGCAAGAACCCTCCGGTCATAATAATCCTCTACCTTTTTCAGCACCTCATTGGGAGAAAGGACGGGAGCCGCCTTCCTGCATACCTTTCCCGGTCCCCGGAGATTGCTGAACATCACATACTGTATTCCGCTGGAATCCACCCAGACATACTGGGCGTGCTGTGAAACTCCCGCCACGGTCCCGTTCCCGGCAGCGCTCCAGCGGCAGAGCGGGTCTATCTCCCTGCCGTTCCCCAGCCGGTAGGGAAGGTACAGGTTCCAGAAAGGAAGCCCGTCAACATCATAGTAAAAGCTGTAGACGCCGTAATCTGCCGTCCCTGCCTGAATCCCCATCTCTTCCAGTCGGCTTCTGTTCTCGCTTCCCACCGGTATGAAGCGGTACTCCCCGTTCATCCGGCGGCCGGACATGTCCTCCAGAAATTCCTGGATCCTGGCTGCCATGCTGTCCGGATCCTTCAGAAAGGCCAGATCATTATGGCTTTCGCAGTCCGGGATGTTCCTCATGACATCGCCCCACTCCCTTCTGTCATTGTAGCTCCACCCCTCGGCTCCCAGTTCCATAAACGCGCAATAAAACGGCGACTTAAAGGGGAGCCCGTCCTGCATGCCGCCCCAGTCCCCGCGGAAAGAATATGTGAGCCCATTCCTGCCCTTATATTCCTGGATGATCTCGTTTCCCTTTGTCAGCGAGAACCCGTCCCCGGAAAACTTCCCCGGCTCCAGCCTGTCCAGCGCCTTCTGCCACTCCCCGGCGCTGTGGCGGGACAGGGTGGGGGACTTCTGGAACCCGCTCAGATCCTCTTCCCCGTCTACCTCGCTGAACACATCCACATAATAAGCGGCATATTCTTTTTCCCATGCTTCTTTTTCCGTAATGTCCGCATCCACTATGAGGTTCTCCCCAATCTCAAAGGATGCATGGCCGCTTTCCAGCTCTTCCGGGCTGATTTCGGTCCTCAGTTCCATGCTGCTGCCGGATGCCGCTCCCTGTACGTCCCCACTGCCGGATGCCGCTCCCTGTGCGTCCCCGCTGCCGCAGGCACACAAAAATGCCGCCAGAAACAGCAGCAGAAAAACATTAAAGCCCTTGTTCACTTTCACCGTCTCCTTTCCTGCCATGCCTTTTTAACAAATAAGATTTTTAATTGGAGGGAACGGGAAGGCACAGCCCATCCCGTTCCCTCAAAAAAGACAATCACGGATTATATACATATTTAATATTAAGATTTGAGGAATATGATTCATACGTCAGGCTAAACACTGGGAAAAAACGGTTTCCCTTCTTTCCTTTTCCGTCCCTGTACTTGACTGTTTTTGTCATTCCCGATATGGTGCCGGAAAAATCTGCTGCCTGGACACTGACCACGTTGTCATTTTTATTCCGAAAATAAACCTGCAGGTGATCATTTGATGCTATATTTGTGTGAATGGTTACGACTGCATCGCTGCCAGAAGCATTTTCCTTTACTTTTCCTACTCCTTCCTGCACGCTGTTCCCTCTGGATACGATAATGCTCGAGGTTGCCATCGGCATTACCTCGTCTGCCAGCGCCACGCTGCCTCCGATCAGCGTTCCTGAGAGCGCCAGAGCCGCTACCATAGTTCTTATAGTTCTTCTTGTTCTATATCTCATTTAGATACACTCCTTTCATATTAAAGCAAATCACGTGTTTTCTTATAAATTATTGCAAATGTACATCATTTGTGATATGATAAATTTTGGTGTTTTGGCGTTCTTTTCATTGTGTCATTGTAGTGGCTACATCATGAAAAGAACGCTTTTTGCGTTGCAATCAGAGATTGCAATACAGTCTCTGTAAAAAGCAATTTTATAGCCCATACATTCTTTCACCACCTTTCCAAAGCGTATGGTGCGACAGGCGATGAGAAAAATATAACTGCAATTTTTCTCATCTATTCATCCATCCTTTCTCTGTGAATACCGTCCGGTATTCTTTATCTTCATATATAATAACTTCGCAAATTGACAAAGTGGGACAAAATTTTTGAAATTTTTTTTATTTTTTCAAAAAAGTTTTTCTTACTCTCTTACAGCGACGCTCTCCGCTACTTTAATGACCTCCTCTTTTCCCAAGCTGCTGCTTATTTCAAATATATACTCGTCTGTCGCCCACACTAAAATCGTCTCTCCCTTTTTGCTGTTCAGCTGACCTTCATAACCCTGTATCACGACCGTCTCACGCTTCATATTCTCAGAGTCAATGGATTTTGCAACGTTTATTGTATCCTGTTCAAATCCCAGATACTTTTTTTCTTTCACATACTCCTGAACATAATTCATACTACCAACTAAATCTTCATATGCCAGCTCAAACCCATCCGGGATATAGGTCGGCTCGTATATCGTCTCCAGCGTCTGGGAGGCTTCTTCCTTCTGCTCGCTCTGTTTGTAGCGGAAGTCGTCGTGGGAATCTCCCCGATCTATGAACCACTGCGTCAGCGTCCGTATAAATCCGATCTGGCTGGCCTCCGCGGTAAAGGAAGAAACCAGCCTCACTGTCAGCACCAGCATGACCGCGGCGGCGATCCGCGCCCTTCTCCGGTATCCGGTCCGCTCCTTTTTCTTCCTCATCCGTCCCGCCTCGTACAGCATTTCCCAGTCCCGGTCCGGCTCCGTCTCGTCCGGCTCCCACGCCTTTTCTTCCATTTCTTTTGTCGCGATATCCTGGGCCTGGCGGAAAGCCTCCTTCAGAACTTTCTCATCAATCCTCATGGCTCACACCCCATTTCTCTCAATTTTTCTCTCAACAGTTTCTTTCCTCGCTGGAGCCGCTTCCGCACTGTCTCCGGCTTTTGCCCCAGCGCGGACGCGATCTCCCTGTAACTCATTTCCTGAATCAGCTCCATATACATACAGTCCCGGTACCGGTCCGGCAGTGACTGAATCGCCCCCACTACGTGCTGCACCAGATTCTTTTCGCTGCTTGTCTCCTGCGGATCCGCCCCGGTGCGCTCGTCCGGCAGGCTGTCCGGCAGCTCCGCCGTACTGACCCGGTTCCGTTCTCTCAGCATGTTCAGAGACACGTTCTTACATATAATAACCAAAAAATTCTTCGTTTTGGGACAGATCGGCTCAGAATTTTTCGAAAAATTTTCTACAACACGCATAAATGTCTCCTGAACGGCGTCCTCCGCATCTTCATTATTATGTAAAATCTGGTAAGCGACATGATATATAAGCCGGTGGTATTTCGCGTATATGCGCCGGAACTTCTCCCGGTCCTCTGCCCCCTCTATTTCCCGCATAAATCGTATCATCTTTGATCTCCTGGAATTATCTGTGTTCTGCTGTAATCTTTTCGTCCTCATTTCCCAATAAAAATTTCCACATAGATATATTGTATCAAATTGCTGGCAGGATAACAATTTGATATTAATAAATAACATCTGTTGACCGATATAATATATGAGACGGCTATCGGAATCACTGACTGGGAACTCTTGCTCCGGAATGGAGGTTCGTGTGATGGAGATTACAATGGGTATGTTTATGTGGTTTTACAAGCAGTGTCGGGTATATTTCGCGATTCAGTTGGGATGGTGCGTGTGGATTTCGCTTTTTCTGCTTGTTTTAGTCCTGGCGCTGCGGCAGATTTTTCAAAAAAGAACATTTTTAAGGGGAATGCTGTGGGGAGTGTTTTTGCTGACGCCCTTTGCGGGCAGGCTGGAGCTGTTCTATGATGAAAACCCGATTGCCCGGATTTTTTTGCGGTGGCACGTTTTCTGCGTCCGGCATCCGGTCGCGGGAGACCTGTATCTGGCCGGCATGGCGGTCAGCGCGTTTCTCATTTTCCGCCGGCGCGTGAAGCTCGCCCGCCTTGTCGGGGAGATGGAACAGAGGCCGTGGGGCGGCCGGAAAATTTTTGTGAACCGGGAGCCGGCCACACCGTACGCCATAGGAGCGCTGCGCCCGAAAATCGTGATTCCCGCCGTGATGCTGGAACGGCTTGACGGAGAAGAATTGAGGACGGTCATTCTCCACGAGCGAACACACGTCCGGCTGGGTCATTTGTGGGTGTATCTGCTGTGGGATATTTTGCGCGTGATTTTGTGGCCGAATATTTTTCTTTCTCTCAGCATGAAATTTCTAAAAAAGGATATGGAAGATATCTGCGACAGGGCGGTCATGCAGCGGGGCGGCCTCACGTCTTATGAATATGGAAATGTCCTGTTAAAAAGCGTAAAGCTCCTGCGGTCGGAGCAGGCACCGGAAAGTCTCGCGGCTTTCGCGGGGGAGCGCGATTACCGGGAACTGCGGCGGCGCTTTCAGAAAGTGGCGGAGCATACGCCCTATCGAAAGGGCCGGACGGCGCTTATGTGCGTGATGGGCGGGCTTCTTCTGGCGGGCGCGCTGTTCGGAATCCGGCAGGCTTCTTTTCCCAAATACACGGAGATGGCGGGGATCAGCCTGGTAGACCAGAAGGGAAATTATTTTTTTCTCCCGCCGAGCAGCGAGCTTGACAGGGCTTTCCGCGCGGACGGGAGCCGTATTTATCTGAACCGGGACGCCTTCAAGGAAGTTCTGCGGGAAAATGAAATTCCGGAGCAGACGGAAGGCTTCTGGATAGGGTTCGACGCGTATATGAAAATGCCGGGAATCGGCGATACGCCCAATGTGATTTATGTGGATTACAGCGGAGACCAGCCGGACTTAGAAATACCTTATAAGGATGGGCAGAAAACATTTTTTGCCTGTATGTTTAAATATTTTGTTTGATATTTAATGGATGCCACAGTCTCTTATCTAATATCAGAGTGACTGTGGCATCTGTGTATTGTCATATATAATTGAAGAAATTTACACTGCCAGATCCAACGGCAGGTCTGAAATATCTTTCAATCGTTTTCCCTGTACAAGTCTTTCCAAAGTTTCAACCGCATCTTCAGAGCCAACTTCCTTTACCGCCCGAATTAATTCATAAAGAGCAAAATGATACACACAGTCAATATCTCCGGTTCCAAGCGCGAGAGAAGCTATCCGGTTGGGCATCGGTTCGGCAGTCACCACGACGATATGTGGCAAATGTCCTTTTCTATTGCGAATCAGATTCAAGGCTTCTGTACGGCTGTTCTGTGCCCGATCGCTCCGCATTGTATATTTTGCTGACACACTGGCATGAAGCAATGGCTTTCCGCCATTTGATTTCCTAATATCCGCCATTCTGCTGGCCTTATCATCAATTATGTACTGCTCCGCATTAATTTCCGCATCTTCATAGAGGCTGCGGTAAATAACCACATCTGGCGCGACAAGATAATCATTTCCCAGTGATGCTGCTAATTGCGCATTCTCTGCTGTTAATGCGCTCAAATAAGCTAAATGCTCATATTGCTCAAAGTCACTTGTTTTGAGACTATTATTATTTCCGAGCTGCAATATCGACCATTGGCCTGGACGGAGATTTTGTAAATGAGGAAATGTCTCCTGCAGAAATTCCATTGTCAGTAGTTCAAACTGCTTTCCTAGTGTTTGTCCGGAAATCTTATCGGCTTTATTAACCCTATGATGATGTTCATCTACCAAAATATCAATAATTTTTCCGGCTATAGCTTTTGATCCCTTGCTGCTAGTATCTGCATTGGACGCTATATTTGTCTTTGTCAATGTTAATGTATTCGTTTCAAATAACCGCTTGTGAAAGTGAAATCTCGCATTCGTTATTAAGGCATTCATCTTCTAAACACTCCTTTATTTTTTCCCCTACTGCCTGTGCTACCGGCGGAGGGAACGCGTTTCCTATCATACGGCACGCGGCAGTTTTCTTTTTGCCAAAGGTCCATGTGTCGGGAAAGCCCTGTATTCTTGCCATCATTCTACTAGTCAGACGGGGCATTCCTCCAAAACCCGGCTCGGGCGCTGTATTTGCCACTCCTCGCCCATCTACTCCGAGTTCGGCCCATGCTTTTCTGGCTCTCACCGGCCCAAGATCGGGACCGCCATGTTTTTTAGAACCACCCACTAAGGTCGGAGCAATCTTATTTGCGTTTTTCGACCAGAGTTTTGCGCCCTCCCATTTATTTTCTGCCATTAAATCATATAATGTTTCACCAACAGTGGGCGCGCATCCAGGGTTTCCTTTTGGGTATGAAAAAGTAATATTCTGATCCTTTCGCGTTGCAACAATTACCACACGCGGGCGAAGCTGCGGAACAGTAAAGTCAGAAGCATTTAACAACTGAATCTGCGTGTCATATCCAAGCATTTCAATAGATCTGAGAATATCTTTTCTATATTCATTAAATCCCGCATCTAAAAACCCTCTGACGTTCTCCAACATAACAGCTCTGGGAGCTATTTCTTTGATCAATCGAATTGCTTCTGGAAACAGATCCCGTTCATCATCTTTTCCCAGCTGTTTTCCGGCGATAGAAAAAGGGGGACACGGTACGCCGCCGGCTAATAAATCTACTCCTTGATAGGGTTTTCCGTTAAAATCATGTACATCTGTACATATTACATTCCATTCGGGTCGATTTGATTTCAAAGTTTTACAATAATCTGTTTCATATTCAACCAGTGCAACGTGAGTGAATCCGGCCAAAGCAAGTCCAAGGGCCTGACCACCCGCTCCTGCGCAAATTTCCACACAAGTTAATGGTCTCTGCATAATGCGTCCTCCCTGTCTTTATTCATCTTCGGCCTCAATTAGTTCATGTTGCTGTGCCTGATCAGCTCTTAATTTCGCAATGCTTCTATCAATCATATCCAAATATTCAGCGTTTCTGGCTGCTCTTTCAAGCTGATTGTATTTATCTAGACTGATTAAGACAACATTTTTTTCATCTTTTCGGGTAACAATAACTGTTTCGCGTGAGTCGGTTGCAATATCACAATAATTTTTTAAATTATTTCTTAAAGTTGAATAATTGACTGCCAGCATCATATCACCTTCTTTTTAATTGTACAATATTTTGTTCTGTTTCTTGTACAATGATTGTACTAGATTTGAATATTCTTGTCAATATATACGTTTAACATTAATAAATAACATCTGTTGACCGATATAATATGTAAGAAATATATCATAACTATTTTCATTACATTTATTTATAAAAA
>CANPZR010000095.1 GCA_947589175.1 uncultured Lachnospiraceae bacterium
GATGAGGGCGGTCACTTCCCCGGCGAGGTTCGGCAGTTCTGCCATGCACGCATCTCGAAAAAGGTGTTTTGCATCAAGGGCTTTTATGGCCCGGACCGTCCATTCACCAGCCCTCCGAAGAAAATGAAGATCGTTGTGAAAAATCGGTATATGGGGACCTGCTGGCAGTATCAGCTGGGCGTTGACTCCGGCAAACAGATGATCATGGATAATCTGAGAGTCCAAGAGCCGGGGCCAAAGTATTGCCACTTCCCGTTGCGGGACGATTACGGCGCCGTGTATTTCAACGGCCTTCTTTCGGAACACTTGGTGCCGGAGGGCAAGATCCAGCAGAGGTGGGTGTGGACAAAGATACCCGGCCACGAACGAAATGAGCCTTTGGATTGCAGGAACTACGCTCTGGCCGCCTTTAAGGTCCTGCCGGTGGATCTGGACGCCGTTGACAGGCGCATCAAGATTGCCAGAGGGAAGGCCGTACCCGCGAATGTACAGTCCAATCCTCCGCAGGCACGGCGGCACGGGCAAATCAAGCCCAAAGATACCGGCTACGATGAATGGTAGGTGATCATATGGCGAGAGACAGGAAAGAGATAAAGGAACGATTGGACTTCTGGCGCAGTGCGCTGAAGAGCTTGCGCGCGGCGTACTTGGCTCTCTTAGACGGTCAGGTCAAGAGCTACAAAATTGGCAATGAGGAGCTTACCAAGCTGGATCTGTCCACCCTTCAGAGGCGTATCGAGGAGGCCGAGAAAAAGGTGGATGAGCTTGAAGCTCTTTTGAACGGCAACGCCGCCCGGCGGGCCTACGCAGTGATGCCTATGGATTGGTAGGTGAGCGAGAGTGTATCAGGATAAGCATACAGGGCTCTTCCTTCCTGACGCGGCACGCCCCCAGGCCAGCGGATACAGCGAGGCCGGAGCCAGCCGCACCCGGAGGGCGCTGAAGGGCTTCAACGCCCGGAGCGGAAGTCCGGACCAGGATATCAACTGGAACAACTACACCCTGCGGCAGCGTGGGCGAATGCTTTTCATGAGCTCGCCGCTGGCTACCTCCGCCATAAATACCAACCGCACCAAAATTGTGGGAATCGGCCTCACGCTGAAAAGCAGTATTGACCGGGAGACTCTGGGGCTTTCCCCGGAAGCGGCGAAGGCGTGGCAGAAACACACGGAGGCGGAGTTCCGGCTATGGTCCGGGCGCAAGGATTCTTGCGATGCCATCGGAATGAATAATTTTGACGCCCTCCAGCAGCTGGCCCTGGCCTCTTGGCTGATGAGCGGTGATGTGTTCCCTGTGCTAAAGCGCCGGCAACCCGATCCCCTGCGGCCTTACTCCCTCCGCATACATCTGGTGGAGGCTGACCGCATCAGGACCCCGCTGGAGTATGGCGGTTCGGCCTATCCGGGAATCACCAACGGGAGGAACCCGGAGACAGGGAACCGCATCTATGACGGTGTTGAAGTAGACGCAAGCGGGATGGTGGTGGCGTACTACGTCAACAGCAATTACCCGTGGGAGCTTACGGACGAACCGAATGAGTGGATACGAGTGGAAGTCTACGGGCATCGAACCGGCCTTCCCAACATCCTTCACGTCATGTCCAGCGAGCGTCCTGATCAGTATCGCGGTGTGACTTATCTGGCTCCGGTGATGGAGCCCCTGCTCCAGCTTCGCCGGTACACGGACTCCGCGCTGATGATGGCGCTGGTACAGAGCTTCTTCACCGCGTGGATCATCACAAAGTCCAGCCCCGATGCCATCCCGTTCAACGAAACGGGCAGCGGAGACTTGGTGGGAGGCGTCCCCGGCGCGAACCCGTCTGAAC
Source organism: uncultured Lachnospiraceae bacterium (assembly GCA_947589175.1). Lineage (GTDB taxonomy): Bacteria > Bacillota > Clostridia > Lachnospirales > Lachnospiraceae > Eubacterium_F. The sequence goes on from CANPZR010000095.1 coordinate 1,826, forward strand.
CGCCTCGCGGGGAGAATGAGTACGGCATGGGCCCCGGTACCGTCAATGTTGTTCCCGAGGGGGAGGATGTCCGCTTCGGAAGCCCTACAATGCCAGTGGCCAGCTTTGATGCCTTCGTCAAGACCTTCTGCAAGCTGGTCGGCGCGGGCCTGGGCGTCCCTTACGACGTTTTAGTCAAGGAATATAACTCAAGCTACTCCGCCGCCCGTGCGGCCCTCCTGGATGCCTGGGAGGACTTCCGAATGCGGCGGAAGTGGTTTGTGGATGACTTCTGCCAGCCCATCTACGAGGTGTGGCTGGCGGAGGCCGTGGCCCGTGGGCGCGTGAGTGCTCCGGGCTTTTTTGATGACCCGCTCATCCGCGCCGCATGGTGTTCCGCTCAGTGGATCGGCCCGGTGCAGGGCTCTCTCGATCCGCTGAAGGAGGCCAGCGCAGCCGTCCTTCAGATCCAGCACGCTCTGAAGACACACGAGCAGGTCACCATGGAGCTCTCCGGCGGCACTTGGGATGCCAACGTGGAGCAGCTGGCGGTGGAGAACGAGAAGCTGAAGGCCGCCGGGGGCGGGACCACCGTCACTATCTCCACCAATACAGACGAGAAAGACACAGATGACGGAGGTAAGGAGCAGTGAAATTCCCATTCAACATCACGCGCGGCGCCTATGCGATGGCCACCACGGACGGCACCAGCGCGGAGATCACCCTGTACGGTGACATCTATGAGCAGAGGCCCGTTGACTGGTGGACCGGAGAACCCGTTCCAGGGGATTTTATCCTCTTGGATGATTTTCTGGAAGACCTAAAGAAGGTCGCCGGCTGCAAGGAGATTACCGTCCGGATCAACAGCTACGGCGGGGACGCGGGTGTGTCCAACACCATCCACCAGGGATGTTTGCCCCGGACACCATTCCCACAGTCACACCCGAGGCCGCCGCCCCGGTTGAGACAAATACAAATCCGCCGGAGAACTCCGGCACAGAAGGAGGAACTACCATGGCAAAGAATCTGAAGGAGCTCCGGGCGGAGAACCCGGAGCTGGCCGACGCGTTGATGGCCGAGGCCAGAGCGGAGGCGACTGCGTCGGCATCCGGCAGCGGTACTCAGGCACCCGCAGCTGAGACCGGCACACAGGCTCAGGCCACCGGTGAGCCGGCGGACACCACCGCCGCAGTCGATGCTGAGCGCAAGCGCATTCAGGACATTGACGCACTGGCCGGGCTGTACGACGCAGACACCATCCGGGAGGCCAAGTACGGGCCCAACGCCTGTACTGCCCAGGAGATGACCTACCGGGCCGCTCAGAAGGCGTCCCAGCAGGGCAAGAAGTTTTTGACCAACCTTGAGGCGGACAACGGCGATTCCGGCGCCCAGAAGGTGAGCGCGTCTGCCGCCGGCAGCGAGAACGGCGAGGGCGCTGAGCCCACCACACCCGAAGGAAAGATGGCGAAGGCGCGGGCTTCCGTCAAGGAACTGTTCAAGAAGGACAAGAAGGAGGAGTAAGACATGGCAAGACAGCTGAATGCGAAAATCGCAGAATTCACGCCCGACGGGCTGATTACCGACACCCAGCCCCGCCCCAACGTCCGCGGCGCCACCATGGACGTCAGCGAGTTGGAGGAAGTGCCCACTGTGGTTCCCCGTGGGACCCTGCTGGGCAAGAAGTCCGAGGTGGACGGAAAACTCCACATTTGGAAGACGGGCGGCGAGATCACGCCCGATTGCATCCTTTGCGACGATACGCCCGTCACAGAGGACGACAAGGCAACCGGAGTGCCTGTGGTGGCATACATTGCCGGGTGTTTTGACCCGGCGAAGCTCAAGTGCACCGATGGGACCGTCACGCTGGAGGAAGGCGACCTGGACACCCTTCGGATGAAGGGAATCCTCTTCAAGGGCGCCATCCCCGTTGAGACGGCTGAGAATTGATTGGAGGGATAACCTATGCCTAACAACACTTGATGTATCCGAGCGTTCCGGCGTCTGGCCATGTGCTGAAGGGAACGTCCCCTACTCAGTTTGAGAGTGCCTTTGTAGCCAGGATGGGAAATGGTCATGTAGGCATCTTTGAGAGGACCGGAGGCATGACCTCAAACGACAAAGACGAACTGGAGGAGCTGTTCGGACCGTCCGTCCCTCAGATGCTCGGCAGTGAGACTGTAGAAAAGGCTCTTGTGGATGATGCCATGAAGGGCTTTGAAAAGGATCTCGACCACAATGTTATGGCCATTCTCAGCGGTTATATGAGGTGACATCATGACAAGAGTAACGCTGCTGGAACAGCTTTCCGACTTCACAGAGAAGCATGTATCCGACCTGCTCCTTCCTGTGCAGATGCAGGAGGAGGACGAAGAAGAACCGCCCTTTAGGGCACCATCTGTGTATTTCCCGTGCTTGCCTGAATTGCGGTTATACGCACAGTACGCGCCGTTCATCACCCATGAGATCGTCACCGGGCAGGACGGCGTGGAGCAGGCTGTTCCGGGCGTAAAGCAGAAAAGATCCTCCGCAGTGGTTCGCACCTGCTTCTGCGTGTACCACAAGAACCAGCAGGAGGGGCGGTTGTCTCTACTCACGCTCATGGAGCGGATCCGCATTCCCCTTTTGGAGGAATGCGTGATTGGAAAGCAGTTCCGACTTGACCTGGATGCAGGCATAGAAACGCTTGTGTATCCGGGCAATCCGAATCAGACCGCAGTTTCACCATTTTATCTGGGGGAGATGATCACAACATGGAAACTCCCCACAATCGAAAGGAAGGTATCCAATGAAAGCCAGCAAGCCGACTACCGTGGCAGCGGCTACCCAGCCCGCTAAGACGGTAATGGACGACAAAACCGAGAAAAAGCCCGTCGGAAGCTCCGCCGGGTTTTTCTGTTACGTCGGACCGAGCGTTGTCGGTCTGATCCGTCACGGGGCTATCTTCATGGGGGACAAGAAGGCGGCCCTCAAGGCCGCCGCCCCCGCCATTGAGAAGATACCCCAGGTGAAGAACCTGATCGTACCTGCCGAGGAGCTGCCGACAGCGCGGCTCAAAGTCAAGACCCCCGGTACCAGCCTGTACTCCATTGCACGGCGGATCACCGGGAACAGATAAGGAGGTAAAGTATGGCGCTCAATCTTGGCGTTCACGTGAAAGAACAGGCCACATCGGTAAGCACGCCGGTACTGGCCGACGTGGGCGTCCCCTACGTGGTGGGGGCCGCCCCTGTTTTTTCCGCTTCAAAGCCCTCTAAAACGGGCGTACCCGTGCTGTGTACCAGCTGGGATGAGGCGGTGGAGAAGCTGGGCTTCTCCTACGACTGGAAGAAGTATCCCCTTTGCGAGTTCATGTACTCCCACTTCAAGCTCTATGGATGCCAGCCGGTGATCTTCTGCAATGTGCTGGATGCCGCCAAACACAAAGAAGTGCTGGCGGCCCGCGATTACACTGTGGAGGACCACCGGGTCAGGCTCCCGTTCACCGCGATTGCGGAATCCATACGCATCGAGAAGGCGGTCGAGGATTACGCGAAGGCCGGTATTGTGGTCGACGCGGAAACGGCGAAAGCGGTACTGTCGCGCGGCGGCACACCCACCGAGAGCTGCGAGGCATATACGTTCTATCAGGAGGCCGACGCCTCGGTCTTCATGGGGTCCGACCATCTCTTCACGGTGGAGGCCGGCGGCAAAGTCTACAGCATCCGTTGCAAGAAAAGCAAGATGGATGTGAACCGCAAAAGGGTGTAGTGTCTCTGCTCTCCTCTGGCGATGCCTACGACAAGACGACTCTCCGTATTTCCGGGGAGCTGGTCAAGCCCGAGGTATCCGTGACGGACATCGTCGCCGGCCTCGATGCCATCGATGCGTGTCTCAGCAAGGCGGGAATCATTCCCGACCTGATTTGCGCCCCCGGATGGTCCCACAATACTGTGGTCGCCGCGCTCATGGCCACCAAAGCCGAGGCTGGCATCAACGGCCTGTTCCGGGCAAAGGCCCTGATTGACTGCGACAGCGGCGAGACGGGAGTGCGCGAGTACACGGAGCTTTTGGAGTACAAGAACCGGAACAACTTCGTGGATGAGAACCAGATCCTCTGCTGGCCTATGGTGAAGCTGGGGGATTATATGTTCCATATGTCCACACAGCTCGCCGGCCTTATGGCCCAGGTGGATTCCGGCAATGGCGGCGTTCCCTTTGAGTCGCCCAGCAACAAGAACTTCCAGATGGACTGCTGCTGCCTGGAGGATGGGACGGAGGTCGATCTGACCTTTGATCAGACCGTGGTGATGGCGGGATACGGCGTTGTGACAGCTCTGAACTTCATGTCCATGGGCTGGACCGCCCGGAACAACTACACCGCCTGCTACCCGGCCAATACCGATGTGAAGGATCAGTTCATCCCTGTTTCCAGGATGTTCGACTTCGTGGGCAACACCCTCATTCGGACATTCTGGTCCAAGCTGGACAAGCCCATGCGGTTGAGGCTTCTGGACAACATTCAGGATACAGTCAACATATGGCTCAACGGCCTTGTGAGTCAGGAGTATTTGCTGGGCGCCAGGGTGGAGCTGAAGGGTTCCGAAAACCCGCTGACCAACCTGCTCTCCGGCATCATTTCCTTCCACATCTACATCACGCCCCCGGTCCCGGCGCAGGAGATCGAATTCACGCTGGAGTTCGATGTGGAATATCTGACCAGCGCCTTGAACCTGGCGGCGTAATATCAAGCTGACTGCATATACACCAAAATCCCAAACGTTTGGGATTTTGGTGTGTGGCCGTTGGCGACTATAGAAGGAGGAAAATCATGAGCACAAAACAGGCTGCCGCCTATATCAATTTGGAGGTTTACGAGGACAGCATCAACCTGCTGGGTGTGGCCCGCGTTCAGCTTCCCGCTATCGCCTACCCCTGTGTCACCATCTCCGGCGCGGGCATGATGGGCGAGATGGAAGTACCGCTCTACGGCATGGTGAGCGCCATGTCCACCACGATCACGTGGCTCACGCCCCATGGGGATGCGGTGAGGTTGATGAGTCCCAAGAAGCATCAGCTGGATATGCGTGGTGTGATACGTTTGTGGATTACTGTTTCCATAAGGCATACGGCCACGAGAACGCCCTGAAGCTTCTCTGCCAGCCTGAGAAATCCGCCGGAGCTGGCTGCACCTCCTCCTACGCCTATTACAAGCGGAAGGGTCAGGTCGGCACCACGCCCAAGGTCGGCGCCCAGATTTTCTTTGGGACTTCGACCAGCAACCTGACTCACACGGGCATCGTGGAGAAGTTCGACAGTACCTACGTCTACACCATCGAGGGCAACACCTCCGACAGGGTGGCCAGACGCACCTACAAACGCACCGCATCCAACATCATCGGATACGGCTACCCCGCCTACGACGTAGAAGACGGCGTTTCTGGCGGCTCTACGGGGCAAACGGCGCCGTCTGCGCCCAGCACCTCCGGAGAGATCGTCTACACCGTCAAGGCCGGCGACACCCTGTCCGGCATCGCGGCAAAATACGGGACTACATATCAGGTCCTCGCAGCGTATAACGGCATCTCCAACCCCAACGTCATCCGCGTGGGTCAGAAGATCCGCATCCCCTCTGGCGAGAAGCCCAGCGCCAGCGCACCTGCCGCACCAAGCTCTCCTCAGACAAGCACGCCGGGCACCGTCAAGGTGGAGGCGGCCATGTACTTCGACAAGGCCCAGGCCAGGACATACACCGTGACCGCCGACTCCGGTCTGAATATCAGGGCCGGCGCCGGAACCGGCAAGACCAGCCTGGGGGTTCTTAAGAAGGGAGCCACCGTCCGTTGTTACGGCTACTACAACAAGGTTGGATCCGTCCTGTGGCTGTACGTGGTGGCCAACGGCATCACCGGCTACGTCTGCAAAACCCATCTCAAGTAAAGTTTGCCCCCTCCCAAGCGGAGGGGGCTCTTTTCTTTGCCCACACGTCCAAAATCCCAAACGCTTGGGATTTTGGACGTGCGATGCTCTTGCGGTATGTTCGTTTTCGCTCCAGGCAGACGGAAAAGCGCGTGTATTTGGAACGTAATATACACAATTATGACTCCGAATATTTGTGTAGTTTATTTTCGGAAATGACTTGCTATTATCTCAGTTCAGAGTGATTAATACACTACCGAAAGGAAAACACACCAAAACAAAACGGAGGAAAAAACAATGATTGGGTACGCAGAAGCATTGAGAAGGGCGAAGGCCAGCAAGAGCGATTGGAACGAAGAAGAGCGGATTTCCAAAGCGGTCATAACCTGGGTGGACAGCGATTGGGAATACGAGGTCGAGGTTGAAAACGAGGACATGACGGATTCCGAGTTCCAAGCCTGGGTCGAGGAGCAGGCCGAGGAGCTTGCGAGGGAGGCCGCCAAACAGAAGGGCACCACCTTCGAGGAGGTAGACCGCATCGACTACGAATACGAAACCATTGACGATGACGCCGCCTTCCAGGACAGCTACGAAGCCTACGCCGAACTCGAGTGGGAATGCCGCACCGAGCGGTAAGCCGGCCCCCGAAAGCAAAGCCCCCAAGAGGGGCTTGCTTTCGGGGCTTATCCGGGCAAGCGGGATTTACCCGCGCACTCTGGCCGCCTGTGGCCCTCTGTGGCGCTCTCTCCGCGCGTGCGGGTGTTTATCCCTCCACCGCTACGAAGGCCCGCTGTGGCCCACGACGGGGGCGGTGGGGCCGATCCCTGTTCCGTTTTCAAGGTGCTTATGTAAAAGGGGCGGCGGTTGACTCCCCCTGTGCCGATGGGTATACCCATGAGCGCCCGCCCCGGATGGGGCGGCTGGACTTGCACCAGCGGCGGCGGTGGCCGTCGGCCTTGCGGGCGATATTGATATTGTCACTTCTGGACTACTGAGCGAAGGATGCGGTTTTCATTTTCCAGCTCATCAATGCGCCTCTTGAGCTTTGCCTTTTCTCCACTACGGCTGAAATATTCATCCATTTTCTCCGCAATGGGTGAGGTACCGTCTGAATCGAGGACATACAGATCCAGACCGCATTTTTCCGGGTCGATACCCACTTTTCGGGCCAGCAGATCAATGACCGCTTGTGCTGCCGCCGCCCGTTTTAGGAACATATTGTTGCTCCGATCCTTCATCCGGCAGAACATGGCGAGAGTTTTGGCTTCGAAGCCGTCGTAACGGCTCGGGTCATCAACATCGAAGCAACAGCCGGGGTATTGCTCAAGCCTTTGCTCGAACTGGTGTTTGACCATTTCCTCTGTTGTCATTTCATGCCTCCGTTTTGCGGCTTTCTGTTCATATTCTTTCCTCCTTGATTTTTTTGCCTTACTGTGCTACCATAGAGGTGGCCGGGGTAAGGCTCCCGGCTCGCCTCTGGC
>CANPZR010000096.1 GCA_947589175.1 uncultured Lachnospiraceae bacterium
TGAGGGATTGCTTATGTCTATGAATGATACACCCAAGGGCGAGCGCCTGCACATCGCGCTGTTCGGCCGGACCAACGCCGGCAAGTCCAGTCTGATCAACGCCATCACCGGTCAGGACCTTGCGATTGTCTCCGAGATGCGCGGGACGACGACGGATCCGGTATACAAGGCGATGGAGATTCTGCCGCTCGGCCCGGTCATGCTCATCGACACGCCGGGACTGGACGACGAGGGGATTCTCGGCGAGGAGCGGATCAAGAAAGCGCGCGGCGTGCTGAACAAGACAGACCTGGCCCTTATCATAGCGGACGGCGGCGCTCTGGCAGAGGAGCCGTCCGGAGAGCAACTGGCCTTTGAAAAAGAGATTCTGGAACTGACCCAGAAGAAAAACATACCGGCAATCGTCATTCTGAACAAGCAGGACGAGTGGCCGGACAGGGAAGCCGAGATCGCGAAGCTGGGCGATATATGCGTCAGCGCGAAAACAGGATATCACATACAGGAATTAAAAGAAATGATTGCCCACCGGGTTCCGTCTGAGGATCAGACGGGAAAACTGATAGGGGATTTGCTGTCGCCGGGAGATCTGGTAGTGCTTGTCATTCCCATTGACAAGGCAGCTCCCAAGGGACGGCTGATTCTGCCGCAGCAGCAGGTGATACGGGATGTACTGGAGGTCGGCGCCACGGCCGTGGCCTGCCGTGATACGGAGCTGACAGGCACCTTAGAGCGGCTGGGAACGAAACCTGCCCTGGTGGTGACAGATTCTCAGGCTTTTGCCTCGGTATCGAAGGACACGCCGGAGGATATTCTTCTCACTTCCTTTTCCATTCTTTTCTCCCGCTACAAGGGAGATCTGGAAGAACAGATTCGGGGCGTGGCGGCGCTGGAACAGCTGCAGGACGGCGACACTCTCCTCATGGCGGAGGGATGCACCCATCACCGCCAGTGCGACGATATCGGCACGGTCAAGCTCCCTCGCTGGATTCGGGAGTACACGGGAAAAAATCTGGTATTTGAGACCAGCAGCGGCGGCGGTTTTCCGGAAGATTTATCCAAATACCACATGGTCGTACACTGCGGCGGCTGTACATTACCGCCCAAAGAAATGGCTTTCCGCATCGAACAGGCGAAAAGCCAGCATGTACCTATTGTAAATTACGGGACACTTATCGCCCAGTTAAAGGGCGTTCTCAAACGGAGCATTCAGCCTTTCCCTAAATTCCGGGATCTGCTGTGACCGCCTGGGACATCGCGCCCCTCGCCAGATTTAACAATATATCCGGCTGATTTTTTGCGGGATCCTCCAATACTGCATCCAGCAGTATGTGGAGGATTTTTCCGATTTCCGGTCCTTTTTTCACGCCCAGCTCCATCAGCTCCCGGCCTCCTATGGCCAGATTTTTCAAAGAGACGGCCTCGCCGTCCGCCAGAATTTCCTCATAACAGCAGATTGCCGCGTCTAATTTCGCCAGCTTTTCCTCCCGCTTGTAATCACTCTGGGAGAGAAGATCCGCCCGCTGGAGCAGAAACAGATACGGCATGGCGTCCTCCCCGATCTGATTCATAAGGCGGCGCATCCCCTTTTTCCCTGTCTCGTGGCGACGATCGTGAAACCGAATCACACGGGTGACAAGAGAAACCGTGTCATTGTCAAATTTGAGGCGGCGCAGAATCCGTCTCGCCTTTTCCGCCCCCGCCTCCGGGTGCGAGTAAAAATGATCGATTCCGTCCTCGTCCGTGCTGCGACAGTCCGGCTTAGCCACATCGTGCAGCAGTGCGGCATACGCCAGCGCCACATGGGATTTCCCGCTGATATCCTGCTTTTCGCAGACCAGATTGTTGATATGGCGCACCGACTCCAGAGAGTGGCGTCCCACGTCAAAACAGTGATGGGGATTGTTCTGATCTGTTTTCAACATTTCCAAAAATTCCGGCAGAAAATACGCGATCAGCCCAGTGTCCACCGCCAGCATAAGCCGGTCCGCCCCGTTTGATACAAGCAGCTTGGTAAGCTCCGTCCGAATGCGCTCCGCGCTGACATTCACGAGAGTATCCGCCTTGGTCCGAATGGCCGCCAATGTCTTTTCTTCTATATTAAATCGCAGTTGTCCGGCAAACCGAATCCCCCGGAGCATCCGCAGGGCGTCCTCCTCAAACCGCTTCTCCGCCTCTCCCACACAGCGGATGCAGCGGCGCCGGATATCCCCCATGCCGTCAAATTCATCCACAAGGCCGCTCTCCGGACTGTAGGCCATGGCGTTGATGGTGAAATCCCGGCGCTTCAAGTCCTCGATCAGACTGGGGGTAAAAAGCACTTCCTTTGGATGCCTGTGATCCTCGTACTCCCCGTCCATGCGGTAAGTCGTGACCTCGTACCCGACGCTGCCCATCATCACTGTCACTGTCCCGTGCTGAATCCCCGTATCAATCGTGCGCCCAAACAGCTCCTTTACCTGCTCCGGTCGGGCCGATGTGGTAATATCCCAGTCCTCCGGCTCTTTTCCCAGCACGGTATCCCGGACGCAGCCACCTACGGCATACCCCTCAAATCCGTGCTCTTTTAATGTATTCAAAATGAATCGCACATCCTCTGGAATTTTCAAAATCATCCCCCTCTGCTCCTTTTTCCTCGTTTTTGATTATACCTTTTTTTATTTTGACAAACAAGAGCTTTTTCGCTATAATAGGATACGCTGTTGTCGGCTGAGTGTTCGAAACCATCCACTCATTAAAAAAACTATGGAGCCAATGTGAACATAGTTCACATAGCAATTTGTATCAAAGCATCACAAATTGCAAAGCGTAAACGCTCCGGAATGGAGATTATTATGAAGAAAAAAACTGTTTATCTGTGTCAGGCCGCCGTCATCGCGGCCCTCTATGTCGTACTTACCTTTGTGGCCAACGCCTTCGGGTACGCGAACGGCGTCATCCAGGTCCGCCTCTCGGAAGCACTGACCATACTTCCTTTTTTTACCCCCGCCGCCGTACCCGGTCTTGTCGTAGGCTGCCTTTTGAGCAACTGGCTCACCGGCTGCGTCCCGCTCGACATCCTGTTCGGCTCCGTTGCCACACTTCTTGGCGCGCTGGGTTCTCGCGGACTACGCCGCTATATGTGGCTCGTGCCCCTGCCGCCCATTCTGGCCAACACCATCATTGTGCCCTATGTCCTCCGTTACGCCTACGGCTTAAATGACGCTATTCCGTTTATGATGGCCACGGTGGGGGCGGGCGAGATCATTTCCTGCTTCATTCTCGGAATGCCTCTTTTGCTCTCCCTGAAAAAGTATGGACATTCTCTTTTCGAAATTCATTGATTTTTCGTTCATATGAGCGTATAATATCATATACTACTACTGTCTTCTTTACACACATAAAAGGATATTATACATATGAAACGTATTTTGATTACTATACTGCTGGCAATTTTCGTGATGGCCGGCGGCCTGCTCATTTTCAAGCAGCCGCCCTCCGAGTCGATACCGGCTCCCGCAGCGGACAGCAGCCCATCCGGGATTGCCAGCACCACAGCCGCCATATCGGCGTCCCCTTCACCGACGCCGGGGTTTCTGCCGGAAGATCTGTCCTCGATTCAGGTCTCATCCGACACCATGCCCCTGAACACGATTCCAGAGAGCATCACGGCCTTGGTGAACCGCACCTATCTCTTGCCATCGGATTATATACCGTCCGACCTGACGGAGCCCAAGGTCCAGTTCAGCTTTGACTACCCGGACGACAAGAGAAAACTGCGCCGTCCGGCGGCCAGAGCGTTAGAGAAAATGTTCCGGGCGGCGGCAAAGAAAAAAATTCAGCTCTACGGCGTATCCGGATACCGCTCCTACGCGAGGCAAAAGCAGATTTACGACCGCAACGTGTCCCTGTACGGCCACGCCACCACGGACACCGTGTCCGCGAAGCCTGGGAGCAGCGAACACCAGACGGGACTGACCATTGACATATCCGCCCGCTCGGTGAACTTTTTGCTGGACAAAAATTTTGCCAACACAAGAGAGGGGAAATGGGTCGCTAAAAACGCCCACAAATACGGCTATATCATTCGCTACCCGGACGGCAAGTCCGAGATTACGGGCTACCGCTATGAACCCTGGCACATCCGCTATGTGGGAGTGACTGTCGCCACCTATCTCCACAAGCACAAGCTGACGCTGGAGGAGTTTTACGGCGTCGCGAAATCCAAGGATGAAAAGACCGGCATCGACGTAGAAGAGCCGGGCAAGGTAAAGCACGATTCCGTTTCCGGCTCCGCCATTTCCGGAAGGAAAAAGAAGAAAAAGAGCCGTTAGCGCAAGAACGGAGAGTGGGGACAGTGTGAAAAATCACGTTCCCGAATAGGAGGACTTTATGAGAACAATAATTATTCTGATTCTGTATGTAATCATCGCGATTTTGAGTATTCCGATGTATCTGGTGGAATTTCTGATCCGCCTGATCAGTCCGATGGCGGCGGCAAAGACCGCGCAGACCATTGTGCGCGCCGTATTCAATCTTGTGATGTGGATTTCCGGCTGCAAAAAGACAATCGTGGGCGTGGAAAATATCCCGACCGACACTCCGGTCATGTACGCGGCCAACCATCGCGGTTTTTACGACATCGTGCTCGCCTACGCCACGGTGCCCACCCAGACGGCCTTTGTTTCCAAAATCAGCATTAAGAAAATGCCCTGCATCGCGCAGTGGATGTATTTTCTCAACTGCCAGTTCATGGACCGGGGCGACGTCAAGCAGAACCTCTCGATTATCCTGAACGCCATCGGCCTTGTCAAGGAGGGGTATTCCATCTACATCGCGCCGGAGGGCACGAGAAACGCCACCGACACCCTGCTGGATTTCAAGGAGGGCAGCATGAAGATTTCCACGAAAAGCGGATGCCCGATTGTCCCGGTGTGCCTGCACGGCACGGAGGAAATTTTTGAGAACAACCTCCCCTGGATTCACAAGGGAAATATCCGCATCGAATACGGAGAGCCCATTTATCCCGATAAGCTGGACAAAGAGACCAAAAAGCACCTGGGAAGCTATGTTCGGAATATCGTCGCGGATATGTATCAGAAGGGGCAGAAAATTTAGCGGACCGTTTTTATTTTTAAACAACTGTTCGAGAAATTTTAAACGGCTATTCGAGAAATCTGCTTCAAAACTGGTTTCTGTAAAAATAATGGTTCCCTTTTTTCCTTTTTAATGGTAGAATATATGTTGTGGTGTCCGGGGATGTTCACATTGACTATTTGTGAGAAGAACTTTCAGTTCTTTGGAGCGCTCACAGAATAGTAAAGCGAACGCAGTTCGCAAAGGGAGCATAGCCCCCTTTGGATGGCAGATGAGAAACTGCTATCTCTATCGCCCCGTCGCTTAAACGCTCCGGAATGGAGGAATTACATGAAAACAGTTCTTATTGTTCTGGGAATCATCGCCATCGTTCTGGTCATACTGATGGTCGTGATGTATTTCGTCGGCAAAAAGCTGCAGAAAAAGCAGGACGAGTCCCAGGCGCAGATGCAGGCCGCCTCTCAGGTCGCCTCGATTCTTGTTATTGATAAGAAACGGATGAAGCTAAAAGACGCGGGACTGCCCAAGGTTGTCCTGGAGAACACGCCCAAGTACCTGCGCGGCTCCAAGGTGCCTATCGTGAAGGCCAAGGTAGGTCCCAAGATTATGTCTCTGATGTGTGATGAAAAGATTTTCATGCAACTGCCCGTCAAAAAGGAGTTAAAAGTCGTAATCAGCGGCATTTACATTATGGGCGTAAAGGGACGCGGCGTCTTAGAAGCGCCGCCGGAAAAGATGAGTCTCTGGCAGAAAGCCAAGTTAAAGGCATTGAACATGAACAAATAAGACATAACAAATGCGTAAATGCTTTAACAAGGACTACTTACAACGGGCGACAGTTTATAGCTGCCGCCCGATTCTTATGCTTTGGCTCCCTGCATTTGCTCCCTGCATTTGCTTCTTGCATTTGTCTTTTGCATTTGCCCTTGACAATTCCTATACTTTTTCAAAGCCTATGATTTTTAAATCCTCCTCCGCATAGTGGGACAGATCCACAAGGTGTCCGTCGGACAGCCGCCGGACGATGGGATACTGCGTGTGCTTCTTGCGATTTTCCACCACGACCGCGACGTCGCCGTCGGAGAGAATGACGTTGCGCCCCTTCGGATAAAGGGGAATATAGTTTACAAAAGCCTTGACGCACTCCCTGTCAAAGAGCTTGCCCGCGTTGGCGTTGAGGTAATCCAGTGCGGCGCTGGGCGGCAGCGCCCTCCGGTACGGGCGCCGGTTGGTCATGGCGTCGTACACGTCCGCCACATGGATAATCCGTGCCAGCTGATAAATCTGATCTCCGGACGATCCCGTGGGATAGCCGGTGCCGTTCATATTTTCATGGTGCATGTACACGCCCATTTTGACCTTGGAACTGATAGCGATATTGTCCCTCAGAATCTCATAGCCCTTTTGGGAATGAGTCTTGACGAGCTCGTACTCCTTGTCGGTGAGCGGACCCGGCTTGTTGAGAATCTCCTTGGGCATCTGCGGCTTGCCGATATCGTGGAGAAGCCCCGCCGACGCCGTCTCCCGCAGCATATTTTTGTTCAGTCCCAGCCGGAGGCCGATCAGCACAGACAAGCTGGCCACGCTGACCGAGTGCTTGTAGGTGTAGTCGGAGTCCGTGCGCAGGCCAATGAGGTTGACGCTGATATCACTGCTCTGACAGAGTTCCTCCGTGATCTCGCTGGCCACATCTAACGCCGCGTCCACATCCATGTCGTGAAGAACCTGAAACGCCCGCCGCTCCAGCTTTTCATCCAGAAGCGGCTGTATATCAATATCCTTGGAAAATTCATCATCAATATAGAACCCGGAGAGCCCCAGCTTTTTCATCCGGTCAATCAGGCCCGCCGTCAATTTGACACGATAATTAACGAGGACTCGCCCACCCTCGTCATATATCGTCTTTCCAATGTCCATGCCCGGCTTCGCCTGATCTATACCGATAAATCTCATTCTACCATCATTGCTCCCTCAAATACAGTTTCCGCCGGTCCCTTCATCAGTACCTCGCCGCTCTCGGTGTATGTATCGAACAGGCTTCCGCCCCGTACCTGAACCTCGATTTCCTCGCCACGTTGACAGTGTCCATTGAGCACGGCCGCCACTGTGACCGCGCAGGTGCCCGTCCCGCAGGAAATCGTCTCGCCGGAGCCTCTCTCCCACACTCTCATGCGGAGCGTATGAGAATCGATGACCTCCACAAATTCCGTGTTGATCCGATCCGGAAACATCTCGTGATTCTCAAATTTCGGTCCGATTTTCTCCAGATTCAGCTCGTCGATGCCCTCTGTAAAAACAACGCAGTGCGGATTTCCCATTGACACACATGTCACTGTATACTCTTTTCCATCTACCGCAAGGGGCTGCGCCACAAAGTCGTCCCCCTCCGCATTCACGGGAATCTGTTCCGGCTTTAAAATTGCCTGCCCCATATTGACGCGGACATAGACGACTTTTTCACCTTCGACCGTGAGGTCCAACGTCTTGATGCCGCTCTTTGTCTCCACTGTCATATGCGTATTTCTCGCAATCCCGTGCTCATAGGCGTACTTGGCCACGCACCGGATGCCGTTGCCGCACATGGCTCCCTCCGAGCCGTCCGCGTTGTACATAATCATCCGGCAGTCCGCCTTCTCGGATGGCGCGATGAGAATCAGCCCGTCCGAGCCGATGCCAAAATGGCGGTCGCTGACCTGAATCGCCAGCTTCTCCGGATCCGGAATTTTTTCTTCAAAAAGATTTACATATACATAATCATTGCCCGTCCCGTGCATTTTCGTAAAATGAAATTCCATGGCGTCCCCTCCCTGTTTTTATTTTGAAAAAATCAATTCTCCACCGCTATATCCACGTTGCACCTTGAGATAAACGTCTGGTTCATCTCAAGATCGTACTGCAGCTTCAGATCAAAGCCACTGTCTTTATTTATCTTTTCTATATGCTGGGTGTAAATGCCCACTTCAAGCTCTCCCACCGGCGTCGAATAATATGTGAATGTGGTCTGCCCCGGCACAAATACCATGTGGCTCTCTCCCGGTCCCTTCTTGATCACTTCAATCTGATCGTCCCGGACCTTGAGAAGATTTTTCACAACAGAGACAACCCCCGTCTCGTCCTCATCCACCACTTCATCGTATGTGATACAGGTAAAACCGTCCTGCTCGTATCTCTGTCCCACCGAAACCACCTCAAGCGGCTCCTCCCTGTTATTTCCCTGAGCCTGCACTCCCCGTACCTTGATTTTAACCTCTTCTACCATAATCATTCTCCATTTCTGAGCCATTTATCTCATAAACGCAAGTTCGATCAGGCGGTCCAAAAGCTCTGTGAGTTCGACCCCCATTGCCTTCCACAGCATGGGATACATGCTGATATTGGTAAATCCCGGCAGCGTGTTGATCTCGTTAAAGACCACCTCGCCCGTCTCATTTTCCACAAAAAAATCCACCCGTGACAGCCCGAAGCCGTCCACGGCCTTAAATACTGCCAGCGCGCTCCGGCGGATCTGCTCCTTCGTTTCCTCCGGCAAATCCGGGTTGATGACCGTCTGGGAGTCGGCGTTGTTGTACTTGGCGTCGTAATCATAAAATTCCGCGGCCGCCAGAATCTCGCCCACGACGGACGCCTCCGCCCTCTCGCCGCCCAAGACCGCGCACTCAATCTCTCGTCCCACGATATTTTCCTCGATCAGAACGCGGTGGTCGTGCTGCTTTGCCAGCCGAATCGCCGCCTCCAGCTCCGCCCGGTCGCGCGCCTTGCTGACTCCCTGGGAGGAGCCCGCGTTGGACGGCTTTACAAAAACCGGATATCCGAGCTCTCTCTCTACCGCGTCCATTGTCTTTTCTATGCCGGACAGATTCTTCGCCGTGTCCGTGACATATCTCGCCTGCCGCACGCCGGTGCGCGCCGCGAAAATCTTCGTAGAAATCTTATCCATGCTCGCCGCCGACGCCAGGACGCCGCAGCCCACATACGGGATACCCGCCAGCTCAAAGAGCCC
>CANPZR010000097.1 GCA_947589175.1 uncultured Lachnospiraceae bacterium
TCATTGCCATTATGCAGGAGGTACAGAAGGAGTACCATTATCTCCCGGAGGAAGTGCTCTGCTATATCGCGAAGGAACTGAAGCTGAGCGAGGCAAAGATTTATGGCGTGGCTACCTTCTATGAGAATTTTTCCCTGGAGCCGAAGGGAAAGTATGTGATCAAGATCTGTGACGGGACGGCGTGTCACGTCCGGAAGTCGGTGCCGATTCTGGAGGAATTCAGAAAGGTGTTGGAGGTATCGGAGGAGAAGCCCACCACGGAGGATATGCTCTTTACCGTGGAGACGGTGTCCTGTCTGGGAGCCTGCGGGCTGGCGCCGGTCTGCACGGTGAACGACCATGTGCATCCCTCGATGACGCCGGAGAAGGCAAGAGATTTGATTAAAGAGTTGAAGGAGGAGGCCGCCCATGAAAATTAGAGATCGTGAAGAGCTGATTGCCAAGCAGGAAAAATACCGCGCCTCGCTGAACAGTCAGAGAAAGCAGATTCTGATCTGCGCCGGCACCGGCTGCGTGGCGGGCGGATCGTTAAATATTTACGAGAGAATGAAAGAGATTATCGAGGGCAAGGGCCTCAAGTGCGCTCTGGTCCTTGAAAAGGATCCGCACGGGGACAGCATCGGGCTCAAGAAAAGCGGCTGCCACGGCTTCTGCGAGATGGGGCCGCTGCTGCGGATCGAGCCGATGGGATGGCTGTACATAAAGGTGGGGATCGACGACTGCGAGGAGATTATCGAGAAGTCCATTATCGGCGACGAGGTCATCGACCGCCTGGTGTACAAGGACAAGGACGGAAATCCCTATGTAAAGCAGGAGGATATTCCGTTTTACAAGCAACAGACCCGTATTGCCCTGGAGTACTGCGGCCATATCAACGCGGAGAGCATTGCGGAGTACCTGGCATTGGGGGGATACTCGGCGGTTGCCAAGGCGCTGTTTGACATGACGCCGCAGGATATTGTCAATGAGATCAGCGAGTCCTGCCTGCGGGGCCGCGGGGGCGGCGGATTCCCGACGGGCCGCAAGTGGCAGCAGGTGCTGGATCAGAAGGAAGAAGTGAAATATATTGTCTGCAACGGCGACGAGGGCGATCCGGGAGCCTTTATGGACCGCTCCATGATGGAGGGCGAGCCGCACCGCGTGATCGAGGGCATGCTGATTGCCGCGATTGCCACGGGGGCTCACTACGGATACATCTACGTCCGGGCGGAGTACCCGCTGGCGGTGGAGCGCCTGCAAAAGGCGATTGACAAGGCAAAGGACCGGGGGCTTTTGGGAAAAGATATCCTCGGCTCCGGCTTTGATTTTGACCTCCGGATTTCCCAGGGAGCGGGAGCCTTCGTGTGCGGCGAGGGAAGCGCCCTGACTACGTCGATTGAGGGCAACCGGGGCATGCCGCGCGTGAAGCCGCCGAGAACGGTGGAGCATGGACTTTTTGGCAAGCCCACGGTTCTCAACAATGTAGAGACGTTCTGCAACGTCCCGCCGATTATTCTCAACGGGGCGAAGTGGTATCAGGGATTCGGCCCCAAGAACAACCACGGGACCAAGGCGTTCGCTCTCACGGGAAATGTGCAGAATACCGGTCTGATCGAGGTGCCGATGGGCACGACGCTGCGGGAGGTCATTTTTGACATCGGCGGAGGCGTCAAGGGCGGCGAGTTCAAGGCCGTGCAGATCGGAGGTCCATCCGGCGGGTGCCTGTGCCTCAACGACAAAGAGGACCATCTCGATATGAGGCTGGATTTTGACTCGCTCAAGAAGGTGGGAGCCATGATTGGTTCGGGCGGCCTGGTTGTCATGAACGACAAGAGCTGTATGGTGGAAGTGGCGCGGTTCTTTATGAACTTCACGCAGAATGAGTCCTGCGGCAAGTGCGTGCCGTGCCGCGAGGGAACCAAGCGGATGTTGGAGCTTCTGACGGATATTACCGAGGGACGGGGGACGATGGAGCACATCGAGCTTCTGGAGACGCTGTCCGAGACGGTGTCGGCCACGGCGCTGTGCGGGCTCGGCAAGACGGCGGCCTCGCCGGTGGTGTCCACTTTGAAATATTTCCGGGACGAGTACATCGCCCATGTGGTTGACAAGAAGTGTCCGGCGGGACAGTGCAAGGCGCTGATGAGTCTTCAGATCGATCCGGAGCTGTGCAAGGGCTGTACCAAGTGCGCGAGAATGTGTCCGGTAGGCGCGATTACAGGAGAAGTGAAGAAGCCGCATGTGATTGATACGACGAAGTGCATCAAGTGCGGCGCCTGCAAGGACGGCTGCAACTTCGGGGCAGTGAAGGAGGTATAAGACAAATGGCTGAAAAGAAAAAATATATGATAATAGACGGCATCCGCGCCGAGTTTACCGATGAGAAAAATATTCTGCAGGTCATCCACAAGGTGGGGATTCACGTGCCTACCTTCTGCTACTATTCGGACATGTCCATTTACGGGGCCTGCCGCATGTGCGTGGTAGAGGACGACAGAGGGAGCATTATCGCCTCCTGTTCCACCCCGCCGCGGGACAAGATGAAGATTTTCACCAATACCGGACGGCTGCACGATTACCGGAAGATGATTCTGGAGCTGTTGCTGGCGTCCCACTGCCGGGATTGTACGATTTGCGAGAAGAACGGCAACTGCCGCCTCCAGATGTTGGCGTCCCGCTTCCGTCTGACGGACGTGCGGTTCCCCAACACCCATCCGGAGCGGATGATCGACGATTCCTCCTGCGCCATTGTGCGGGATCCCAGCAAGTGCATCCTCTGCGGCGACTGCGTCCGCATGTGCAACGAAACACAGCATGTCGGAGCGATTGATTTTGCCCACCGGGGCGCGGACATGATTGTCACCCCCGCCTTTAACAAAAAGATTGCGGAGACGGACTGCGTCAACTGCGGGCAGTGCGCCGCCGTGTGTCCGACCGCCGCGATTACGATTAAGAAGAACCTAAAAGAGGTGTGGAAGGCGCTGTACGAGCCGGACAAGAGAGTGGTCGTCCAGGTGGCGCCGGCAGTGCGCGTGGCTGTGGGCGAGGAATTTGGCCTGAATCCGGGCAAAAACTCGATTGGCAAGATTTTCACCGCCCTGCGCATGATGGGCTTTGACGTGGTGTTCGACACGAGCGTGGGCGCCGACCTGACCATCGTGGAGGAGGCGGCGGAGCTGGTCCGCAAGCTGAACAGCGGCGACAAGGACAAGGAGAAATATCCCAAGGGAAATGAGTACCCGCTGTTTACCTCCTGCTGTCCGGGCTGGGTGCGCTTTGTGGAGACGAAGCATCCGGACCTTCTGCCGTATGTTTCCTCCTGCAAGTCGCCGATGGAGATGTTCGGCGCGGTAATCAAGGAGTACTACAAGCCGGCGGACAGGGAGTCCGGTATGGAGACGATTTCCGTGGCAGTTATGCCCTGTGTGGCGAAAAAATACGAGGCGTCCCGCGAGGAGTTCATCCGCGACGGCTCGCCGGATATTGATTATGTCATCACGACCAAGGAGCTGATCCGCATGATCAAGGAGCTGGGAATCCAGTTCAATGAGATCGAGCCGAGCTCCCCGGATATGCCGTTCAGCATTTCCTCCGGCGCCGGCGTGATCTTCGGCGTGACCGGCGGCGTGACCGAGGCGGCGCTGCGCCATGTGGCTGCCAAGGACAATCAGACATTGCGGGATCTGGAGTATTCCGGCGTCCGCGGTCTGGAGGGCGTGAAGGTGGCGGAGGTCGACATCGGCGAGAAGACGCTCCGCATCGGCGTGGTCAACGGACTGGGCAATGCGGACGACCTCATCGAGAAGATCAAGAGCGGCGAGGAGCATTTTGACTTCGTGGAGGTCATGGCGTGTCCGTATGGCTGCATCGGCGGCGCGGGCCAGCCCTTCGGCTATCAGATCGTGAAGGAGGAGCGGGCCAACGGCATGTATAAGGCGGACAAATCAGCCATTATCAAGCGTCCGGGCGAGAATCCGGTGGTGAGCCAGCTCTACGAGACGGGCGTGCTTCGCGGCCGGAGCCACGAGTTGCTGCATGTCAATTATCTGAAAAACAGAGAGTAAAGATTGCAAAGTAAACTTTTTTAAAGGAACTAAGAGGAGCTGCTTTCTGCGGAAGGCGGCTCTTTTTTTGCGCGGATGGGATCTGACAAAAGTTCTGACACAGAAGGCGGGTATACTGAATTTGCACAATCACATAAATTGTAGTATAATAATAAGACATTTTAAAAGGAGTTGTTACGATGAATCGCAGAGTAATTTTGAAGCTGGCAGTTTTTTTCCTTCTCTTGACCGGTCTGTTCTGGAACGAGGACAAAGAGGCTCAGGCGGGGAGCCTTTCTACCCGGGGCGTCTGGGTATCCTGTTTTGAGTACGATTCCGTGGGGCTGGCGGGAAAGACGGAGAGCGAGTTCCGGGCCAACGCCGACACGCTGTTTTCCAATATTGAGAAATGCGGCTGCAACGCGGTGTATTTCCACGTCCGGTCGTACGACGACGCCATTTATCCGTCCGAGATCGTGGGGTGGAGCAAGAGGCTCACGCTGGGCGAGGGAGCGCCGGATTACGACCCGTTAGAGATTTTGGTGGACAGCGCTCACAGCCATGGACTGAAGTTCCACGCCTGGATGAACCCGTACCGGGTCACCCAGAAGAAGGTGCTGGATCCGGGGGACGAGGCCACGGTACAGCGCATCGTGTCGCAGGTGAAGGAAATTGTGAACGGCTACAAGGTGGACGGGATCCATTTCGACGACTACTTTTATCCTTCCAATCAGAAAAAATTTAACATAATTGGCAAAGCGGAGCGCATGGAAAATGTAAACGACATGGTAAAAAGGGTTTACAAGGCAGTGAAGAAGAAAAAGAAATCCATTCAGTTCGGCATCAGTCCGGCGGGGGACGTCAGCTACTGTGAGAAGATCGGGGCGGATGTGAAGACATGGATGTCCGAGGATGGATATGTGGACTACATCGCTCCCCAGATATACTGGTCGGACAACTACATCATGGACGGGAAAAAGACGAAGCTGTTCAAGGAGAGGCTCTCGCTGTGGCGGTCGCTGAACACAAACGACATTCCCATGTATATCGGACTGGCGGCCTACAAAGCCGGCAGCTCGCTGAAGGAGGATCCGGGCTGGAAGAAGTCCTCCAACAATTTAAAAAAGCAGCTGAACCAGATTCGGAATGGAAATTCCGAGGGATATATTTTGTTCTCCTATACAGATCTGTACCGGGATACGGCCGCAAAGGAAATCAAAAAGATGATAGCGGACATCGGCACGATGCAGATCAGCAGTAAAAATATTAAGCTTCATGTAGGAAGTACATATGAATTGAGCGTGACGGCGGCGTGGCCCTCCCGCATCCGGTCAGGAATCAAGTGGGAGAGCGCCAACAACAGCATTGCAAGCGTGACGTCGGGGGGCAAGATCCGGGCCAAGAAAAAGGGAACCGTGCGCATTACCGTGTATTACGGCACTTTGAAAAGAAAGTGCAAGGTCAAGGTAGTAAAATAAGATCCAAGGATTAAGATAAGATTCATGGATTAATGAGATAAGATCATGGATTAAGATAAGGGAATTGCTTTTCGATGAGGGGGGAACAATAGTGATTGAGTGGTTCGATTACGGGATTTTAGGCGGATTCCTGTCCATACAGAATCCGGTTCTGACGCCCATCATGAAATTTTTTACGGTAATCGGAGAGGGCGGCGCCATCTGGATTCTGCTGAGCCTGATTTTTCTCATTAACAGGAGCACGAGAAGGCTGGGAGCAGTCATGGCGCTCGCGCTGGTCTTTTGCCTGTTAGTGGGCAATGTGGCGCTGAAAAATCTGATAGCGAGGCCCAGACCCTGCTGGCGACACCCGGAGGTGCCTATGCTCATCGCGGTGCCAAAGGATTACTCTTTCCCCTCCGGTCACACCATGTCTTCTTTTGCGGCGGCGGTCTCAATGTTTCTCGCCAATCGGAAATGGGGCGCGGCGGCGTTAGCCGGAGCCGCGCTTATAGCGGTTTCCAGAATGTATTTTTATGTTCACTATCCGACCGACGTGCTGGTCGGACTTGTCATTGGCGTTGTTCTGGCCTTTATTGCCAGGAAAATTATTGATTCATTATATACGGCAGGAAAAGCGGCCGGATTTCAGAAAAAGAAAGGATGATGGCGGTGGAGAGAAAACGAAAAGGGAAAATAATAGGATGGATTGCGGCGGCAATTGTTCTGGCGGGGGCGGTCTGCGTGGGAGTCATGGCGGCGTTAGGCGTGTTTCACCATCCGCGGCTGGACGCCTATGCGCTGCTGGCTCAGATTCCAGAAAAGCTGGCGCAGTCTCCCTGGGACGAGTACCTGGGCACGGATCAACTGACCCGGGATATGCTCGAGAAGGGAAGCGACGTAGAGCTCAAACTGGAAAATATCGAACTGAGCGATAAATTTGAAGGACTTCTGAGAGCGGGGATGGATAAAAAGGTGGCGGACACGTTTTTGCATCTGTCGGATTATTTGCTGGATGTGGGGGTACAGGTGGATCCGAATCAGGCAAAGACCCGGTGTACTGCCAGCGTGGCAAAGGACGATGTGAGGCTGAATGCAGATTATTATGAGGATGAGGATTCCGTGCATTTTATGTATCCGGAGCTTCTTCCCGGCAAGGTTCTGGTGCAGAATAAAACCGAAGCGGACGTCGCATATCCCGAGGCTCAGATGAACGAGATCCGCCGGGATATGCCGGGCTTTTTGGCGCGGGAGTGTGTAAAGCTGTGGGACGACATTGACTGCCAGAAGGTCAAGGGGGAGAAGGAGGCCTACGAGCTCACGGTTCCGGTGGACACAATCGTGCAGGCGGCCGATGATTTTGTGGACCATGTTTCTGAGTACGATGAGGTCATTGCTTTTTATGAAACGAGTCAGGATGATGCCGTCAGCGGGGAGAAATGGGCCGACGAACAGAAAAAGACCATTGGAAACGCGAGCAAGGAGTGGAAGGATATCCACGTTTTTGTCTATGGTGAAAAAAAGGAGCTGACCTCCGTGAAGGTTTCGGAGGATCAGGTGGAGTGCGCTCTTGAATTTACCGGCGGGGAGACGGATGGGGAAGAGGGAAGTTCCGGCGTTCACTTGAATCTTTTCGTCGATGATTGGGAGTATGTGGACGTCTTTTGGGAGAATAAAAAGACGGACGTGTGCCAGTCCTCTTTGGATATCGCGGCGGAGGGAAAAGCGTTTTCCAATACCGGAATATCTGTCCAGACGCAGTGGACCTTCGATTCGGCGGATAATTCTTTTGATGTAGATGTGACGGCAGCCATTGCCGGTGAATCGGCAGCCACAACGGCAGTTGCAACATCAAAATCATTAGTTGAGGAAGATGGTTCATCCGCAGATGCGTTCGGCGTATTGCCCCAGCAGAATGTAAATGTCCTGAATCTGACCTGCCGGGGAACCATAAAGGATCTGAAGCCGGGGACGTCTCTCACCTATGGAGTGGACGAGCTGACGGTGGGGTGGAATGGAGCCGAGGTACTCACGCTGTCGGCGGAGCTGCGCCAGAGCGTGCTGGATCATGCGGTGAACGCGCCGGAGGGAGAGGAGATTTCCGAGCTCTCGACAAAGGATTCTCTGACACTGTATGTCAATCTCGCCGCCCTGCTGGAGCAGCTGAAGCTGTCCTATTTATATGATACATGGGGGGTACAGTGATGGATTCGGATTGTGAATTTTGCGCGTTTTATGTATACGACGATGAGGGATACGCGGAGTGCGAGGTGAATCTCGATGAGGATGAGATGGCGCGGTTCTACAGCTCCTCTCGCAAGAGATGCCCCTTTTTCCAGGCGGATGATGAGTACAAGATTGTGAGAAAGCAGAATGGCTGAAAGGGGCGGGACAGACTATGGTTACTAATTTGACAGAGGGTAAGGTGAGCTCGGTTCTCTGGCGGTTCACGATACCGCTGTTTGTCAGCGTGGTATTTCAACAGATGTACAATATGGCGGACAGCGCCATTGCCGGAAAGTTCGCCGGGGAGAGCGCGCTGGCGGCCGTGGGGGCCTCCTATCCCATCACCATGATTTTTATGGCGGTGGCGCTGGGGAGCAACGTGGGCTGCTCGGTGGTCATCTCCCGGTATTTTGGGGGCGGGCAGTACCGCAAGATGAAGACGGCGATCACGACCACCCTCATTGTGAGCGCGGTGCTCGCGGCAGTGCTGACGGTGGCGGGACTCCTCTTGTCCGCGCCCCTGATGCGCCTGATCCGCACGCCGGCAGACATATTCAATCAGGGAAATCTCTATCTGAAGATTTACATAGCGGGACTGCTCTTTCTGTTCCTCTATAATGTGTGCACGGGCATTTTCACATCCCTGGGCGATTCGCGGACGCCGCTGTATTTTCTGATCGGTTCCTCTCTGGGGAATATCGGTCTGGACCTTTTGTTCGTGGCGGTCTTTGGGCTCGGCGTGGCCGGCGTGGCATGGGCGACCTTTATCGCGCAGGGCATCGCCTGTATTCTGGCGGCGGCGACCCTGTACAGGCGGGTACGGGGCATCGCGACTCCCGGTCCCAGGCCGGTTCTGTACTCCCACGCCATGTTCAAGAGAATCTGCTACATCGCCATTCCCAGCATTTTGCAGCAGAGCTTTGTGTCTGTGGGAAATCTGTTTATCCAGGGACTTGTCAACAGCTTTGGCTCCGATGTGCTGGCGGGCTATTCCGCCGCCGTGAAGCTGAATAATTTTGCCATTACCTCCTTTTCCACCATGAGCAACGGAATTTCCAGCTTTACCGCCCAGAATCTGGGCGTGGGGAATATAGAGCGGGTGAAAAAGGGATTCCGCGTGGGATGCCGGATGGTGTGGGGAATCGCCATACCCTTTATCCTGCTGTATTTCTTCTGCGGCTTTTATATCATGAATTTATTTCTCCAGAACCC
>CANPZR010000098.1 GCA_947589175.1 uncultured Lachnospiraceae bacterium
ATTATCAACCTGGGGGCTATGAGCATGCAGCCGCCCACGGAATTTCAAGAAAAACATAAAGTCAAGACAAAGAAAAAAGAGAAGAAGGAGACGCCGGCGCTGGATGTGCGGAATCTCCCGGCTCCCCATGTCATCAAGGGCAACCTGGACGAGTACGTCATGGGGCAGGAGCGCGCGAAGAAAATTCTGGCGGTCGGTGTTTACAACCACTACAAGAGGGTGCTGGCGGAGAAGTCCGGGGAGGACGACGTCGAGATCGAGAAGTCCAATATGCTCCTGCTCGGTCCTACCGGCAGCGGCAAGACCTATATGGTAAAAACGATGGCGCGTCTTTTGCAGGTGCCGTTAGCCATCACGGACGCCACGGCTCTCACGGAGGCGGGATATATCGGCGACGACGTGGAGAGCGTGATTTCCAAGCTGCTGGCTAACGCGGACAACGACGTGGAGCGGGCCGAGCGCGGCATTGTCTACATCGACGAGATCGACAAGATC
Organism: uncultured Lachnospiraceae bacterium; assembly: GCA_947589175.1. Taxonomy (GTDB): domain Bacteria; phylum Bacillota; class Clostridia; order Lachnospirales; family Lachnospiraceae; genus Eubacterium_F. The sequence goes on from CANPZR010000098.1 coordinate 496, forward strand.
GCCAAAAAGCAGCAGGCCCACACACGGGACGTCAGCGGCGAATCGGTCCAGCAGGCCCTTCTGAAGCTGTTAGAGGGGGCGGACATAGAGGTGCCGGTGGGAGCCACCAACAAAAACGCCATGGTGCCTATGACCACAGTCAACACCAGCCACATTCTTTTTATATGCGGCGGGGCTTTTCCGGGGCTGGAGGACATTATCAAAAAGCGCCTCACCAAACAGGGAACCATGGGATTTGGCTCGGAGCTGCGGGATAAATACGACGACGACAAGGATCTTTTTTCCAAGGTGGAGACGGAGGACATCCGGGAGTACGGCATGATTCCGGAGTTTATCGGCCGCCTTCCCATTGTGTTCTCGCTGCAGGCCATGGACGAGGATCTGTTAGTGGACGTGCTCGTGAAGCCGCGCAACGCCATTGTGAAGCAGTACCGGAAGCTGCTGCAGATGGACGAGGTGGACCTGGAGTTCGAGGAGGACGCCCTCCGGGCCGTGGCGAAAAAGGCAGTGGAAAAAAAGACCGGCGCCCGCGCGCTCCGCTCCGTGATTGAGGCGTTTATGATGGATATCATGTACGAGATCCCCAAAGACGACATGATCGGAAAAGTAGTGATTACGAAGGATTATATAGAGGGGAAGGGAGCGCCGAAGATCATCATGAGGGGAAGCGCGAAACATTTTTAAGTCCCGGCATAGAATGATATAAATAATAATTGCTGCGGAGATAAGCGCATGATGAGAGAGGGAAGATACCTGTTCGACGTGAGCATGTCCTACGTCAATCCGGGCTGGCAGGACCGCTATTGCGAGCTCGTGAAGAAAATCGACAGACACTTGAGGGAATACTATCCGGACTATTTCGCGGAGCTGCAGCTGTACCAGACCGGGCCGATGAATTATGTCGTGGTGGCCGTGTACTACGACGTGCCGGAGGTGTCGGAGATGCTGGGCGAAATTCTCCACTATGTCAATGAAGAATATCGGGAGACGGTGGGGCAGAACGTGAGGAGAAAACAGATACTAAAATTCGACCGCGCGGGGAAGATTTACGGGCAGGGCGGCGCCCCGGAGTTAGAATTATAAATTTTCAAGAGGAAATGATTTTACCCGTCTGAGAGCAGCCGGAATGGAGGAGTAAATGGAGATTAAAATGAAAAACACAGAATTGATCTATCAGTTAAAAGAAGAAAATATCCTTCCGCCGGAGGGCTTCCGGCAGCTCCTTGAGACTCTCACGGAGGGAGAGCGGGAGGAATTATCCGCCGCCGCCAGAGAGGTCCGGGAGCGGGAGTACGGAAAGGCGGTCTACATCCGGGGGCTGATCGAATTTACGAATATCTGCCGGAACGACTGCTATTACTGCGGAATCCGAAAGAGCAATGACAGGGCGGACCGCTACCGCCTGACGCCGGAGGAGATTCTGGAGTGCGCCAGAGAGGGGTACGGGCTGGGCTTTCGCACCTTCGTGCTGCAGGGGGGCGAGGACGGCTGGTTCACGGCGGAGCGCTTAGAGCAGATTATCCGGTCAATAAAAAAAGAGTTTCCGGAGTGCGCGATCACCCTGTCGGTGGGCGAGCGTGACCGAGAGGACTACGTGCGGTGGTTCGAGGCGGGGGCGGACCGCTATCTGCTGCGGCACGAGACGGCGAACGAGGAGCACTACCGCCATCTGCACCCGGCGGACATGAGCTTAAAGCACCGAAAGGAGTGCCTGTATGCCCTGCGGGAGATCGGCTACCAGGTGGGGGCCGGCTTTATGGTGGGCTCTCCGGGCCAGACGGTGGACAACCTCATAGAAGATCTGTATTTTCTGCGGGATCTGCGGCCTCATATGATCGGGATCGGGCCGTATCTGTCCCACCCCGACACGCCCTTCGCCGGGGAAAAGGACGGCTCTCTGGAGCGCACGCTGACGCTGCTGTCCATTTTGCGTCTGATGTTTCCGAAGGTTCTGCTCCCCGCCACGACGGCGCTCGGGACGTTAGATCCCACAGGGCGCGAAAAGGGCCTGATGGCGGGGGCCAACGTGGTCATGCCGAATCTCTCCCCGGTATCCGTCCGCAAGAAATATGAGCTTTACAGCAATAAAATATGCACCGGGGAAGAATCCGCCCAGTGCATACATTGCCTTGATATTCGCGTAAAATCCGCCGGATATGAAATCGTATCCGACCGGGGAGACAGCCGCGTAAATTAGGAGAGAGTATATTTTCCTCGTAACCTTGCGGTAGTCCTGCGCCGAACCGATGGCGCCGCGTAAGTTAGGAGAGAGTATATTTTTCCTCGTAGCTGCTGTAAAATTCCTGCGTCTGATTGGTCGTATCATCCTGGAGCCGACTCTTGTACTCGTGAGGCGAGAAGGTCTGGCTCTTTTTTTGCAGGAAATACACGGCAATATTGGAGCAGTGCCCGCTGATGCGCCCGAAGGTCGTCAGCAGGTTCGAGAAGATAAAGCCCAGCTCGGTACTGCATTCCTTCTTCTGAAGGCGCTTGATGTGGTTGGACTTCATCTGGTGGATGACCTTTTCAATCACCTGGTTGAGACAGGTAATCCGCAGGGCGGCGTCCGAATCCACATCGCTGATGGCCTGGACCGAAAGGGATACGATTTCCTTGACGGCGTCCGACACAAGCGCCATTTCCTTGGAAGCGCTCTTGGACAGGGTGATTTCCCGCTCGGACATCTCCCGCGCCGTTTTTGCCAGCGTATAGGAGTAGTCGGAAATGCGCTCCACGTCGCTTATGACGTGCAGAAGAGTGGCCACCTCGGCGCTCTCCGCCGCCGTGAGGGGCTCAGCCGAGAGGGCGACCAGATAAGCGTTCAGCTTGTCCTCATACATATCTATATTCTTTTCCCGTTCCCGGATTTTCTTCCGCTTTTTATCACTGTAATCCGTCGTCAGGAGCTTAAGAGCCAGACGAATGGAGCTGTCGGCGATTTCCGCCATGTCGGCCGTCACCTCTCTTGCCTTTTCAGCAGCGAAGGTAGGGTAGATTAAGAAGCGGTTGTCCAATCCCTGGAAGGGACTCGGCGCCTGTTCTTTCGCTTTGAACGTGAGCTCCGAGAGCTTTTCAATCCACTTGCAGCACGGCATGAGCACGATGGTGGAAATAATGTTGAACATCGTGTGCATGAACGCGATGGAAAATACGCTGGCGTTCAGATCCATAAAGGCGAAGTCAAATACGCCGTTGAGGATGTAGAAGACCGGCGCCGTGATCAGCACGCTGAACAACTTGATGTAGACGCAGGACGCCGCCACCCTCTTGGCGTCGGTGTTGCCGCTGATGGAGGACAGCACCGGGGGAACCGCCGCACCGATATTCATACCCAGAATCACCGGAAGAGCCGATGAAATCGGGATGGGGCTTGTCAGGGAGAGAGCCTGAATAATACCCACGGACGCCGACGAGGACTGTATGACCGCGGTAAAGAGCGTCCCGGCGAGGATGCCGAGAATCGGGTTGGACAGGCTCACCAACAGGTCCATGAAGAACGGGCTGTCCTGAAGGCCCTCCGTCGCGCCGGACATAGTCTCCATGCCGAACATCAGAATGGCAAAGCCCAGCAGAATCGATCCCACGTTTTTCTTCTTGTCGGACTTGGAAAACATATTGAACAGCAGGCCGACCGCCGCCAGAATCGGCGTAAAGGAGGACGGCTTTAAAAGGTTGATAAACACACTCGAACCGGAGATGCCCGATGTACTGAGGAGCCACCCGGTAACCGTCGTACCGATGTTGGCGCCCATGAGGACGCTGGTCGTCTGCGCCAGCTGCATGATGCCGGAATTAACAAAGCCCACCAGCGTCACCATGACGGCGGAGGAGCTCTGGATGATGGCGGTCACGCCGAAGCCCAGCAGAAATCCCTTAAAACGGCTGGATGTGAGCTTGCTCAGTATCATCTCCAATCGGCTGCCCGACAGTTTCTTTAGGCTGTCACCCATGTAATTCATTCCGAATAAGAACAGGGAAAGTCCCCCGATGAGTGTCAGTACCGAAAATATGTCCATTTCTTTATCCTCTCTTTGTTTTCTTCAATGAAATCTTATCACAAGCTGCACTATGATGCTTATAAAATTGTGCAATCATAACTAATAGTGTCACATATAGGGGAAAATGTCAAGTAAATTGTTTTTTTGCACCTGCCTTTTTGGACTGCGGGGCAAAAAAAGAAGCATCAGAATGCTGCTTGGGCATTTTGGATGCTTCTTTGATATTACTGGGCTAGCTGGATTTGAACCAGCGAATGTAGGAGTCAAAGTCCTATGCCTTACCCCTTGGCGATAGCCCAACATCCCGTAAAGGGAGGGTGGGTAATGGGATTCGAACCCACGGCCTTCAGAGCCACAATCTGACGCGCTAACCAGCTGCGCTATACCCACCATAGAGGATTGCCAGTAATAAGGCTATTCCTACAACGTGTCAGGAGGGATTCGAACCCCCGACCCACGGCTTAGAAGGCCGTTGCTCTATCCAACTGAGCTACTGACACGTAGCAACTTTCATTGCGTAAGCGGGTGATGGGAATCGAACCCACGTGTCCAGCTTGGAAGGCTGGTGTTCTACCATTGAACTACACCCGCACAGGAAATGTATCTGCGGTTTTATGAAATGACTGCGCTCAGCCATTCAATCGGGGTGACAGGATTTGAACCTGCGGCCTCTTGATCCCAAATCAAGCGCTCTAGCCAAGCTGAGCCACACCCCGTAAAGGGCAAATTTCATAAATAAAATGCGCTTTGCAAATCATGACGCAAGATTTATTATATTATAGAAAATTCTCCTTGTCAACAGTTTTTTTAAGGTTGCGAAAAGTCCGTAATTATGCTATTCTATATGATGTAAGACGGAGCATGCCCCGCGTATGGCGATCCGGCATGAAAGAGTATCCGGACATACGAAAGGAGTACTGTATGTTATTATTTTCAGAATTAGATAAAGGAACACCGATCCGCCTTAATGTCCGTTCCGGCGAGCACGCCATGGAGTTTGACAGCGTGGTGCGGCACAAGCCGGGAAGACAGGTCCTCATTGACGCCGTGCAGAGAGACGGTCAGACGCTGAATGTAAAGGGGTGTCAGGTAGATATTCTGCTGGCCAGGGAGGATGAGAAGCCGATTCGGTGGAAGGATTGCGAGCTGACGTGCGTCAGCTATAAGAAAGAAGTTTACTACGCTCTGGAAGGATACAACATTGGACGGGAGTTTAACAGGAGAAGCGGCTACCGGCTGTCGATCGGCGAGGAAGTCACGGTCAAGATCGGGCACGGGGGCTTTGATTATGCTGCTATCCTAAAGGACATCAGCAACAGCGGATTTGCCTTTATCCTGGACAAAGAGGTAAAGGGAGCGGAGGAATCTTTTGTGTATACCGATTATACCGGCCTGCTGGGGGAGCGCGAGGTCAATATGCCCCTGCACGGCAAAGTTGTGCGCACCATGCCGCTGCCGGACGGGAGGATGCTGTACGGGTGTGTCCTGACGCAGAAAAATGTCCTGATCGGGCACTACATCAACCAAAAGCAAATGGAACAGCTGGCGAAGAAAAATCCGCGGTATGGCAAGAAGTGACAGGCCTGCCCGGACTGCAGAGGCGTCGGTATGTTTTAATTAAATAAAGAAATATGGAGGATTTTACTATGTTAGTTTCAGCAGAAGAGATGCTCAAAAAAGCAAAGGCCGGCAAGTATGCCGTAGGTCAGTTCAATATCAACAACTTAGAGTGGACCAAGGCGATCCTGCTCACGGCGGAGGAACTGAAGTCGCCAGTCATTCTCGGCGTGTCCGAGGGCGCCGGCAAGTATATGTGCGGATACAAGACGGTAGTCGGCATGGTGAACGGCATGCTGGAGGAGCTGAAGATTACCGTTCCGGTTGCGCTGCACTTGGATCACGGCAGCTACGAGGGAGCCAAGGCCTGCATTGAGGCGGGATTCTCGTCCGTTATGTTTGACGGATCCCATTATCCCATTGAGGAAAATGTAGAAAAGACCAAAGAACTGGTTGCCATCTGCAAGGAGAAAGGACTTTCCATCGAGGCGGAAGTGGGCTCCATCGGCGGCGAGGAAGACGGCGTAGTAGGCGCCGGCGAGTGCGCGGATCCGGAGGAGTGCAAGATGATTGCCGATCTGGGCGTCACGATGCTGGCAGCCGGTATCGGCAATATCCATGGCAAATATCCGGCGAACTGGCCGGGACTGAGCTTTGAGACGCTGGACGCTGTACAGCAGAAGACCGGCGAGATGCCCTTAGTGCTTCACGGCGGCACCGGCATTCCGGCGGACATGATCCAGAAGGCCATTTCCCTTGGAGTATCCAAGATTAATGTAAATACAGAGTGCCAGCTCTCCTTCCAGGAGGCTACCCGCAAGTACATAGAGGCAGGCAAGGATTTGGAGGGCAAGGGATTTGATCCCCGTAAGCTTCTGGCTCCCGGAACCGAGGCCATCAAGGCAACTGTAAAAGAAAAAATGGAATTATTTGGTTCTGTTGGAAAAGCGTGACCAGAGAAGATTCTTTTTGAAATGCCACGAATAATTTCCGGCGTATGCGGGATAATACTCCTGTAACAATTCAACAGCAAACAGGAGGCAAATCATGGCTAGAAATTATTTGGACGATTTCAATGAGAACAACTCTAACTCGACGAAAAATTCTTCCAACACGAGTAAGAACAGCAGCAATTCGAGCAGCAATACAAGCAAGAATGCAAGCAAAAATGCTGGTAAGAACAGCTCGAAGAGCAACTGTTCTAACTGCAGCAAGAACTCTACTAACTGCGACTGATTGGGAATCTTGAAGTGATGGCAGGGGAGCCGGCGACCCGTATCGGCTCCCCTGTTCTATATCCGGCGGAGCCTGAATAAATTGTAAGAAAAAAGGGTTTGCCTATGAGACCACAGATCATGTCCTGGGAACAGGCTTTAAAATATATTTACAACAGCGATACGCTGCTGGTGGATCTGAGAGACAAAGAGGAGTATGCCAGGGGACACATTACGGGGGCCTGGAACATCCCCTACGATCAGCTGGAAGAGCATTTGGGAGAAATGAGCAGTTATGGAAGGGTGATTTTTTACTGCGCCCGCGGCAACCACAGCTTGTCGGCCGCCCGAATCATCGCGAGGCAGGGGCGCGTCGGCTGTAGCGTGGCAGGCGGATACGAGGCCAGAATACGAAAAAGGCATTGACGGATAGAAATGGACTATTTTATAATAAAAAATAGGCGAATTGATATACGCTTTGCGGAATGGGGATGAATATGGAAAAAATAGAACTGATCGCCCCCTGTCATTTTGGCATGGAGGCGGTGTTAAAGCGGGAGATCGCGGATCTGGGATACGAGGTCGTCGCCGTGGACAACGGAAAGGTGACCTTTGCCGGAGATATTCAGGCGGTGGCGAGGGCCAATATTTTTCTGCGGACGACGGAGAGAATTTTGCTGAAGGCGGCGCAGTTCAAGGCGGAGACCTTTGACGAGCTCTTTGAACAGATCAAGGCGGTTCCCTGGGAAAAATACATACCGAAGGACGGAAAATTCTGGGTGGCGAAGGCGAACTCAGTAAACAGCAAGCTGTTCAGTCCCTCCGACATTCAGAAAATTGTGAAAAAAGCGATGGTGGAGCGGCTGAAACAGACCTATCACACGGACTGGTTCGAGGAGACGGGGGAGTCGTATCCCCTTCGCATCAGCATTTTAAAGGACGAGGTGACTGTTGGAATCGACACGACCGGCGAGTCCCTTCATAAGCGGGGATACCGGAAATTCACGGCGCCCGCGCCGGTGACGGAGACCTTGGCGGCGGCGATTATCCTGCTCTCCCCCTGGCGGGCGGACCGGGCTCTTGTCGATCCCTTCTGCGGCAGCGGCACGATTCCGATTGAGGCGGCCATGATTGCTATGGACATGGCGCCGGGGCTGAACCGCGAATTTACGGCGGAAGGGTGGACAAACCTGATTCCAAAGCAGGCGTGGTATCAGGCGGCCGAGGAGGCGGAGGAGAGGATTCGACGGGATGTCGAGCTGAACATACAGGGGTATGACATCGACGACGAGGTGCTGAAAATGGCGAGGGCCAACGCCAGACTGGCGGGCGTGGAGGAAAGGATTCATTTTCAGAACCGGGATGTGAGAGATTTCAGCCATCCGAAATCCTATGGATTTGTCATCAGCAACCCGCCCTACGGAGAGCGCCTGTCTAATAAGGAAGAAATGTTTAATCTGTACCGGAGCGTGGGACAGGTCATGTCGGAAAATGATACCTGGTCCTTTTTCCTTCTAAGCGGCTACGAGGAGGCGCAGAAGGCAATCGCGGCGGGCGGCTCCCGCAAAAAGGCCAC
>CANPZR010000099.1 GCA_947589175.1 uncultured Lachnospiraceae bacterium
GGATGAAACGGGAAGCGGAATCAAGATTATTTTCAATGTGTTTAAGGATATTGACTATCTGTTTTATAAAAACCTTTTGAAATAAATCACCTCATATTTTGATTGACAAGCAGCTTATTTGGCTGTAATATTTAATTGAAATTCGGCACAAATTAAAAGTGCCGAAAATAAACCAAAAGAAATCGAGGTGGAAAAAATGGCAGGTACAGCAGTGCTTTCTGGGGATCAAAAGATTTTTTCCATGCAGGAGCTTAAGAGTAAAGGCTTCTCGCAGTATAAGGTCAACAAGCTGGTCAGCGAAGGAAAACTTATAAAATTGAATAAGAGTTATTACGAGAATACAGAATATTGTGGAGAAGAATCCGATTTCTATTATATTGAAGCTTATGCTCCGAAGGGGGTAATCTGCCTGCTCAGTGCAGCGGTTTATTATAATCTGACGACATTCATTCCGGATGCAGTCGATGTTGCCATACCCAGGAAGGCTAAGATATCCACTATGCCGGTCTGGCCACAGATGAATGTCCATCATTATACAGATGATAGACATGCGTTGGGAGTTACAACGATCAGGGAAGGTAAAAATGAATTCCAGATCTACGATATGGAAAAGACTGTTGTTGATATCGTATTTTACAAGGAAAAGGTTGGGATAGAGGAGACAAAAGAAATCCTTGTGACTTATTTGCAGAGAAAAGATCGAAATCTGAACCGGCTTCTGAAGTATGCAGAACTGATGAAATGTGAGAAAGCGATGAGACAATATTTGGAGGTACTCGTATGATAAGTGCAATTTCGGTAAAGGACAAATTGAAGAATCAGGCAATTGCAAGTAGAAAGACGTTTCAGGAAGTGCTGACGGCGTATGGGTTAGAAAGAACTGTATACAGACTGTCAGTGTCAGAATATGTGGAAAACTTTACTCTGAAAGGTGGTATATTCCTATATGCGCTCTTTGAAGGAGAATTTGCAAGAGCTACAAGAGATATCGACCTTCTGGCAGGGAATATGTCGAATAATGTGGGAAATATGAAGAAAGTGTTTGAAAGCATATTTTCTGTCGAGTGTGATGATGCGCTTCGGTATGATTTGGATACTTTAGAGGTTAAGGATATAACTGAGTTCAAGGAATACCATGGTGTGAATGTGTCTATCATGACATATTTGGACAGAACCAGGGTTCCGGTATCAATTGATATCGGATTTGGGGATGTGGTATATCCGGACAGAGTGAAAATGGAGTTCCCGGTGCTACTTGATATGGAAGTGCCGGAAATTTATGCGTATTCTATTTCCTCAGTGATATCAGAGAAGTTTGAGGCCATAGTTTCTCTTGGAGATGCAAACAGCAGATATAAGGACTTCTATGATATTTATATGCTTGCTAACCGGTATGATCTTGATGGAATGGAGTTGAAAGAATCCGTTAAAGAAACCTTTGCACACAGAGGAAGCGGATTTAATGATATATTTGCTTTTACATATAACTTTATAACAAGTGAGATTCATCAGAACAGATGGAAGGCGTTTCTGAAAAAGAAGAAAGCACTGGTGAAGGCAGAACTAAATGATGTGGTAAACTTGCTGCGGACACTATTGTTACCGGTTGTCAATAGTATAATTGATGATACAGAATATACCGTAATGTGGGATCATGAATCTCAAAGATGGAAAGAGATAAACAAAAAATCCAAATGGCCTGGAGATGATTTTTAATGTTTTCAAGGACAACGACCTCGAAATCTACCGGCGATTGCTGGGATAAAACGAATTATCAAAAATCCATCGATAAATTGAAAAAGCTGTTTGAGAGCGCGGACGCCGTCGTGATCGGCGCAGGAGCAGGACTGTCCACATCCGCCGGATTTACCTATGCCGGAGAGCGCTTTGAGAAGTATTTTTCTGATTTCGCGGAAAAATATTTTTTCAAGGATATGTATTCGGGAGGCTTTTATCCCTATGAAACGGCGGAGGAATATTGGGCGTACTGGAGCCGGTACATTTACATCAACCGGTTTATGAATCCGCCAAAGCCGGTTTACCGCAGGCTGTTTGAACTGGTGTGCGATAAGGATTATTTTGTGCTGACCACCAATGTGGACCACTGTTTTCAGAAAAATGGATTTGACAAGCTCAGGCTTTTTTACACGCAGGGCGACTATGGGCTTTTCCAGTGCAGCCAGCCCTGCCACAGCTCGACCTATGACAACGAAAATATTATCCGCGAAATGGTTCAGACGCAGGGGTACGCCATCGATGAGGACGGCTCACTGGTCCCGCCGAAAGGGCACTCCATTGATGAGGACGGCTCACTAATCCCGCCGGATAGGCAGTCCCTCCAAATGAAGATTCCGACCGACCTCGTCCCGCACTGTCCGAAATGCGGCAGGCCTATGACAATGAATCTCCGGGCGGACGATACCTTTGTCGAGGACGAGGGGTGGCACAGGGCCGCGAATCGGTACACGGAATTTCTCCGCAGACATGAAAATGCGAAAGTGCTGTTCCTAGAGCTCGCCGTGGGCTTTAACACGCCCGGCATAATCAAGTATCCCTTCTGGCAGATGACAAACGAGTGGCAGGATGCCGCCTATGCCTGCCTGAATTATGGCGAGGCGTTCGCGCCCGATGAAATCGCTGCGAAATCCGTCGTTATCGACGGAGATATTGGCGAGATTCTGGCGGAACTTTAAAATTTTCCCCTAAAAAATCCACGAAAATTGCCGATATAGTAATAAAGTATCGTAAACGGACTTACTATAATAAAAGCAATGGAGGGCATTAGTTATGGATAATAGGATATCAAATTACGCAGCTTACCAGAGAAATTACTACGAGGATACCATCAGCCGGAAGGACAAAGACAACAAGGTAAAGATGCAGAAAAATGAAAAAACTGACAAGAAATCCGCGCCGGAGCTGAGCGACAAGGCCAAAGCGCTGTTGGAGGAGCTTCAGAAGAAGTATTCCAACATGGATTTCTTCATTGCGGAGTACGACAGCGACGAGGAGGCCGCTTCCTACTTAAACCGCGGAACCAAGGAGTTCAGCGTGCTGATTGATCCGGAGACGCTGGAGGAGATGGCGTCTGATGAGGACGCAAAGGCGAAGTATCTGGGGATTCTGGAGAACGCCACCGGCCAGTTGAAGAACGCGAAAGAGGAACTGGGCGAGGACGGCAAGGATATTACCCGCATGGGCGTTTCCATCGGCTCCGACGGATCGGTTACTTTCTTCGCGGAACTGGACAAGATGAGCCAGCGCTATTCAGAGCATCTGGAGAAAGTGAAAGAGAAAAAAGAGAGCGAAAAAGCCGAGGCGTCCAAAAAAGAGGACCACATCCACGGAAAGCATAAAAAGACTACCGTCAAGGCGGATTCTCTGGAGGAGCTGCTGGAAAAAATCAAAAATGTGGACTGGGATAAAATTCAGGAGGAGGAGACGGAGACTGTCGGTTCCCGCTTCGACTTGAATGTTTAATATGAATGTCTGATATTTAAAAGCAATTTGAAATATGTTTAAAAATATTCCCCCGGCTGTCATCCGAGACGGCCGGGGGAATTATTATATTTGACTCTACGCCCACTTATTATGCCATTTTTCTAAAAAGTATGCCAGTCTTCCTCATCAATCGTATCATCAAGATCTTCCGCTTCATACCAATCCCTGTACGCCTGCAGCGACTCCTTCGGCACATAGATTTCACAAAAAACCGGAAGTTGTGCATATCCTTCTTCCATGCCCTCTTTGTCCAACTGCGGCGGCGTGGGATTATGAAAATACACCTTATCCGCGTCAAAGGGCCGTATCCAATTCGCGCCAAGCTGTGTCACGCTGGCCGGAATATCCAGCCGTTTCAGCAGACCGGCTCCGCCTTGCGCTTTCGACAGCCTGACTCCGCATATGCTGTAATCTTCCGTAATTTTCGTGATTTTGGAAGAAATAACAAGTTTTTTATTCTTCGCAATCCCCACGGCAAAAGAATTATCCTCTCTGTGATAAATGCACTGCCCATCCTTTGCAAGTGATTTATTTTTTTTATCCAGAGTAATCTTTTTAACTTTCTTGCTGTTCAAACACATCGATGGCAATATTGATACATTTTTCCCCAGTTTTACCTCGGTAACTTGGGACCGCAAAAATGAATTCTCTCCGATTTCCTCTACCGTATCCGGAACCGTAACTTTTTTCTTTGCCGGAAGAACCCAGACCAGCTTCTTTTTGTCCTTGGACAATAGCATTTTGTTTTTCACTGAAAAATTCGGATTCTTCTGGGACAAAGTAATGACGGATAATTTCGGGCAATCGTCAAAGCCGCTGTATATGTCGATTTCTTTCAGATTTTTCGGGAGCTGCAGCTTTTTCAGATTTTTGCTGCCGTAAAAAACCGATCCCGGCAACACCTCCACCTTATCTGGAATCTTCACGCTGGTCAGCGCGTGCATACCGCTGAATGCGGAATTAACAATTTCCGTAACCGTGTCCGGCAGCGTCATTTCGCTGATTTTTTCCAGCAGCGGGGTATAACCGTCCGCGTCATGGGCGTGCTCCACCCACACGTCAAAAATGCTTTTTGTAAAATCGTCCGTTGTGGCGGATCCGACCTTTGTAACTGCCGCCCCGTTAATTTTTTTGGGAAAAACTAATTTTTTGGGGCTCTTTACCTTTTTCTGTTTCCCCGTTACCTTGTAGACCCAGGACTGGTCCCCCTCGCTGGACAAATAAGCGTAAAATTTAAATTGTCCCTTCGTGACAGTCGCTGTTTCCCCTGTATTCCAGACTGTCTCCGCTGTCTCCGCGCGGCTTTCCTCTGCTCCTGCCAGTCCTCCTATGGCCGCAGATAAAAGCACCGCCCCCATAATTCCAAGCCATCTTTTCTTCATATGCTTCACCCTCCTTACCGGATATCATGCTCTGACGCCGTCAAAGCCGTTATATCCTGCCATTGTTTATTGCTTTTAACTATAAAACGATTCAAAGCCGGAAAATGTTGCAATTTTTGAAATTAATTTTTTAATAAAACAAACCTCTCCTCCACCGGGTCGTAGGGCAGCAGGTTTTTCTCCGTTTCATCTTTGAGAAACAGAAGATTTTCCGCCCGCTTTTTCCCATACTGCATGACGTTGACCTGTACCCCCAGAAAATCCTTAGGAAACTTTTCTTTTTCCATAAAATCTATGCCTGCCGCGAACTGCACGGCGTTCTGCGTCACGACCGCGAGATTCTTCTCCTCTACGTCATCCAGCAGAATAATATTCATTTGGACAACCGTCCCATGGGCCTGGCCTAACTGCTCAATCGCGTAGCTCTTTTTGCGGCTTTTGCCGAGAGTCCTGGCAAAGCGGAACTCCGACAGATCCCAGCCCATCTCATCATCGCTGTCCGACGTCTCTATGATCTGGAGATAATTAGTCCCCATCGTCTGGGCGTCCGCCGGATAGACGGCCATCCGGGTGCGTTTTTTATCCATAAAGCGCAGGATATAGTGATATTTCCAACTGCCCTCGGACTTGACCTTCACCTCAAACTGCACCATATTCTCGTAGCGCAAACCTTCAAAATAAAGCGCTGCCCACTTCCATATTTCTTCTTCTGTTATTTCCGGATCAATCAGTGCGAACCGGGATCTTCCCGTACACCCCTCTATTCTGGTTCCGTCGTCCGGCGCCTCATATTTTACGATGTTGTCCTCGTCTATAATTTTTTTATGCCCGTCCAGATATCTTATCCGCTTTCCGATATTTTCATCATGATACCAGGCTTCCAGACTGCCGGGCTCCAGATTGTCATTCCGTTTTTCTTCACGGAACAGGGGATACACGCCCATAATTTTCGCGCCCACCGTAGCTACCGAAACCAGACACAGGCACATCGTCATCGCGACGACAGCATAGCGGAACCAGTATGACGTACCCCTGATCCAGTGACTTCGGAGATGTTTTTTGAGATGTTTTTTAAAAATTTTTTTAACCTTTTTCTCGTACCGTTCAGACACCGGCGGACAATCGCGGGCAATATCTGTCGTATCCAGCAGATCCATTTCCTCTCTGACATACTGCGTCAGAATTTCCCGCAGTTTTTCATCGCTAAAGCCGTCGTCTTGCGCCGTTTTCTGTTTTATGAATTTATCTCTCATCTTTCATCCACCTCTCTTTCAGCATTTTCCTTCCCCGATGTATGCGCATATCCACAGCTTTCTCGCTGATTCCCAGGAGCTTCCCGATTTCCTTTTGTGAAAAACCGTTTACATAATATTCAATCAGTACCTCCGCGTATTTTTTCGGCAGGCTGTGCAGCCAGATCTTTACCTCTGTATTTTCTATCGCCAGATCCTTCGTAGCGTAAAAAGCGTCGGTCTCAAGCGGAACCTCCACTTTCATTTTCTTGCTTTTCTTGCGGTACAAATCTATGGCGGCCCGCTCCGCGATCATGACGATCAGGCTCTTTGTCTCCGGGCGCTCCTCGTCCCTTATTTTATCCAGACAGCGCAGAATCCTCTCCCACGCCTGGGCGGCGGCATCCTCGGCGTCCTCGGAACATCGCAAAATATTATATGTAACGCCGCACACCAGTGAATTATACCGGATATACAGCCGCTCTATTTTTTCCGTTTCATCATGTTCCACAGGCAACCCCCTCTTTTTGTCTCTCTATAATATATAACGAACAAAATGGATAAAAAGTAACAAGAAATTTTAGGAAATTCAAAAATTTGAAATTTTATCCGTTAGAAACGCACCCTGCCAATCGTGCCAAATAGAAAACACCCGCTGCCGTGGCACTTCCGCGGCAGTAGGTGTAGGTCGTTCCTGCGGGCTACGCTTTGTAGTCCATTTCGCTGGAAAAGAAGTAGTGAATCTCTCTCGCCCGGCTATTATACTGACACATATTAACCATCAAATGTATGGGCTCAGGATTCTTTTTCTTCTCCTGCGGTTTAGCTGTTTTTTGTTGTTCCTGTTTCAGCAGCATGGCAAAGGACTGATCCGAGGCCTGTCGCTCATGCTCCCGCTGTCTCTTTACTTTAATTATGTGGCTGACAGGTTCCACATTTTTGGAATTAAAGATCTTGTATACCTCATCTGCTTTGATCCCCTCCTTGAGCTCATTTTAACAGGTGACCTTTGGATCGTCCGTGACCCTTCTGTTATAATATATATCGGTTCCCTTCCCGGTTTCCATTACACTTATTTAAAAAGTCCCCTCTAATTTCACGATAATTAAAACCAGGCAAATATTTTACACAAAAATTTTTTTAATTTCGCAGCGGGACAAATTTATCTAATTTCGCCTTTCCCGCCTTCTCCTCCGCCAGCTGGCCATATGTCATGGCAATCACCACCGCCGTAATTATAAATGTCAGGACGTCCGAGACCGGCATGGAGTAGAGGACTCCGTCCAGCCCGAAAAACACCGGGAGCAGCAGCGCGAATCCCACGCCGAAAACAATTTCCCGCACCATCGAGAGCAGGGTGGACGCCACCGCCTTTCCCATCGCCTGCAGGAAAATAAACGCGGCCTTATTGACGCACGCGAGAATCATCATGCACAGATAAATCCGGAACGATTTCACCGCGAAATCCGTGTAATACGCGCTCTCATTCGCCGCGCCGAACACCGCAATCAGCGGGCGCGGGCAGAACTCGGCCACTAACAGCGCGACTGCCCCCACGGCCGCCTCGTAAACGAGCAGCATCGTAAACAGCTTTTTCACGCGCGCCTTTTTTCCCGCTCCCATATTAAAACCCACAATCGGTATGCAACCTGCCGCCATGCCGACCACAATCGATATCACAATCTGGAAAAATTTCATCACGATTCCCACGACCGCCAGCGGAATCTGGGCATATTGTGCCTGCGAGAAAATCTCGTCCCGCGCGCCGTACTTGCGGATCATATTATTGATGGCCGCCATCGCCGCGACCAGCGAAATCTGCGAGAGAAAGCTGCAGATTCCCAACGGCAGGATTTTAAAAATAATTTTCGGAGCGATCCTAAAGCTCGCCCGTGTCAGCTCCACGGTCTTAGTGTGCGCGAGATACCAGACCGCCAGCACCGCCGTGATCACCTGTCCGGCAACCGTCGCGACCGCCGCGCCCATCATGCCCCATTTAAAGCCAAATATAAAAACCGGATCAAGAATAATATTCGCGACCGCCCCCGCCAGCGTCGATACCATAGCGAATTTCGGACTCCCGTCGGAGCGGATGACCGGATTCATCGCCTGGCCGAACATATAAAACGGAATTCCCAGCGTGATATAAAAGAAATATTCTCTTGAATAATCAAATGTCTCCTGGTTGACCGTCCCGCCAAAAGCCGTGACAATCGCGCTCTGAAACAGCAGATAGACGGCGCACAGCACGACGCCGCTGGCCGCGGATAGAACCACCGCATTTCCTATGCTCTTTTCCGCGTCCTTTTTATTCTGCCTGCCAAGACTCAGGCTCACAAACGCGCAGCAGCCGTCCCCGATCATAACGGCGATGGCCAGCGCGATCACCGTCAGCGGAAATACGACCGTATTCGCCGCGTTGCCGTATGAGCCGAGATAGTCGGCGTTCGCGATAAAAATCTGGTCAACGATATTGTAAAGCGCCGCGACCAACAGCGAAATAATGCAGGGCACCGCGTATTTGCGCATAAGCGTCCCGACCTTTTCATTTGCAAGATAAGCGTTTGAACCTTCCATTTTCATTTCCCTCTCATTCTTGAATTTTCTTAATTTTCATGCAAAAAACGACGCGCAAATCCCGATCTGGATTTACGCGCCGTTTCGCTACACGATACCTATATTTTAATACGACCT
>CANPZR010000100.1 GCA_947589175.1 uncultured Lachnospiraceae bacterium
CTGCACTCCTATGAATTTGAGGGCGCTGCCGGATTTGAAAAGATGCAGCGGATCATGGCGGATTTCCGGGGGAATATGGACCAGATCGGTCCGAAAAAGGTTCTTGAGGTTTTGGATTACTCCCGGGGAAGGGACGGGCTTCCCCCTTCGGACGTTCTCCGTTTTGTGCTGGAGGATGGATGCTCCTTGGTGGTTCGTCCGTCCGGCACGGAGCCGAAGCTGAAGGCCTATATCTGCGTGAGCGCCGGGAGTCGTGAGGCGGCCGGGGAGGCGGAGAAAGAGCTGGCGGGGTGGCTGGAACGGGAAATTGAAAAGCAAGAAAATGAGTGGGTTCGTCCGTGATTTTGGGCGTGAAACGACAAAAACTCGTGCCAGACAACAATTGACATCCTGCCAAGAGGCAGAGTATAATAGATATGAAAAATGTAAATAATACGAAACAGTTTCTGGATTTGCAGATAAAAAACATCTATAAAAATGTGAGAGATAGCTGTTTCAGGAGGAAAGGTTATGCGCGAGTTTTATATTGAAGAGGTATCTTTATCAAATTTCAGAAAATTTGAGGATAAAAAATTTAAACTGGATCGAACCATGAATGTGTTCATTGGGAAAAATGGTTCTGGAAAGACGACAGTTCTTGAATCTATAAATGTTTTACTAGGCGCTTATTTGGCAGCATTTAAGGAATATGTGCCAAGTCGTTATGTATTTAATATATCGGAATCAGATGTGCATTTGAAAACAAATGTAGTTGATAATGAGTACGCGACTGCACCGACAATTCCGCAATACCCCTGTTCAGTAGGAGGTAAACTGTATTGGAAATTTCAGAGCAGGGAGGGGAATATCAAAGATTATAAACGCATTTTAGAAAAAGTGGGCAGTAGGACAAAATTTATGGGACCGAATCCCATGCAGGCAGATGTGGTGGAATGGGAGAGCAGAATTAAGACGGCTGCCGGAGAAGACAAGGAGTTGATTTTTCCGCTGGTTTTATATTTGAGTTCTGCCCGTCTGTGGAATGAAAATAAACAAAGCGTAAAATTGGAAAAAATACCTCATAGAATGGAAGCGTATCAAAGATGCTTGGATAAGAAGAGAAGTGCGCAGTTTGCATTTGATTATCTTAGGCTGTTGGCCAATTTAGCTATAGAAGAGAATAAAGGGAAGCCGTATCCTGCATATTCAGTTATTATGGAGGCAATACAGCATTGTTTTGTTGAGGAATTAGAGCCGGATCAGGAAATATTTTTTTCTTCTAGATTTGGCGAGATTGTTCAGCGCAATGAGGATGGAACGGTTATTCAATTCTCTGAATTAAGCGACGGTTATAGGAACGTCATAAAAATTGTGTCGGATATTGCAGCGCGTATGTGTGTGCTTAATCCGTATTCAGGCAGAGATACCCTTAAAGTTACGCCAGGTATTGTTGTGATAGATGAATTGGATTTAAGCTTGCATCCGACATGGCAAAGGCGAATTGTTCGAATATTAAAAGAACTATTCCCAAAAGTTCAGTTTGTATGTGCTACGCATTCTCCATTTATTATTCAATCGTTGGAAGATGGAGAGTTAAAAATAGTGGATTCGGAATTGAAAACAGAAGAATATTCAGGTGTGAGTATAGAAGATATTGCCACTGATATTATGGGCGTGGAATTTGCAAGATATAGTGAGAACAAAGAGAAGATGTACAAAATTGCAAAGAGTTATTTTGAAAAAATACAGAAAGCATCTTCTGATAAAGAATTAAACGAATTAAAAGAGCAGTTGGATTTAGTGTCTTCAAAATACAGTGATAATCCAGCATATTGTGCATTACTGGAACAGAAATACTTAGTTCGTAAAACAGAAATAGAGGGATAAATTATGCGACCAGTGAACAAAGGAGATGAGCCGAATGTTAAGTTTAATAAATATTCGGATGCAAAACCACACCTGGAGGAAAGATTAGGGGTATATTGTTCATATTGTGAGTTCCCGATTGCCCATGTTCCGGAAGTGGAGCATAAAGTATCAAAGTCTAAAGATGGAAGCTTGATAAAGTGGGACAATTTGCTGCTATCTTGTAAGTATTGCAATACAAGGAAAAAAGATATAATTGATTTGGGTAATAAAGATCATTATATATGGCCGGATGAAGATAATACATTCAGAGCATTCACATATAAAAAGGGATATCCACAAGTAAATGGACATTATGATGATTCAGAAAGGGCAGCTAATTTATATGAATTAATCAAATTAGGAAATATTCCTCAAGACCCTAAAGACAAAGATAAAAGGTTTGCTATGCGAAGTGAAGTTTATAATTATGCAAGAGAATGTAAAGAGGGGTGGGAAAAGGTTAAAGATTCATCACATAGGGATGAATATCAAAAAATGATTATTAGGGTGGCATTAGCAAAAGGCTTTTTTTCTGTGTGGATGGATGTTTTTAAAGAAGAGCCTGACATTTGTGAGGATCTGGTAGATGCTTTTCCGGGAACGGTGAAAGAGTATTGTCTTGCACAGAAAAATAGTACATAACAGAAGTACAGAACAAATGTTCATTTTGCTCTGTACTTTTTTTTTATATGATGGTATACTGTTAAAACAGAGATGTTCTCGGAAGGAAGGTTACCATGTCAGGATTCAAGTTACAAGCCCCCTTTTCCCCCACCGGCGACCAGCCGCAGGCGATTGAGAAGCTGGTCAAGGGCTTTCAGGAGGGCAACCAGTTCCAGACGCTCCTCGGCGTCACGGGCTCCGGCAAGACGTTTACGATGGCGAACGTCATTCAGGCGCTGAACAAGCCGACTCTTGTCATCGCCCACAACAAGACATTGGCGGCGCAGCTCTACGGGGAGTTCAAGGAGATGTTCCCGGAGAACGCGGTGGAGTATTTTGTAAGCTATTACGACTACTATCAGCCAGAGGCCTATGTGCCATCGACCGATACCTATATAGAGAAGGATTCCGCGATCAATGACGAGATCGACAAGCTCCGCCATTCCGCCACGGCGGCGCTGACGGAGAGGCAGGATGTGATTATTATTGCCAGCGTATCCTGCATATACGGACTGGGTAGCCCGATCGATTACCAGAACATGACCGTTTCCCTGCGGCCGGGGATGGAGCGGGACCGGGACGACGTGATCCGCAAGCTGATTGATATTCAATATACCAGAAATGACATGGATTTTCACCGGGGGACGTTCCGGGTGCGGGGCGACGTGGTGGAGATTTTCCCCGCATCCGCCTCGGACCGCGCGATACGGGTGGAGTTTTTTGGGGACGAGGTGGATCGGATTCAGGAGATTGACGTGGTGACGGGCGAGGCGATCAGCCAGCTGGAGCATATGGTGGTGTTCCCCGCCTCCCACTATGTGGTGGCGCCGGACAAGATGGAGCGCGCCATCGAGGGGATTGAGGCGGAGCTAAAGGAGCGGATACATTATTTTAAGAGCGAGGACAAGCTGATCGAGGCGCAGCGGATTTCGGAGCGGACTCATTTTGATATAGAGATGCTGCGGGAGACGGGATTCTGCTCTGGAATTGAGAATTATTCCATGCACTTGAACGGGCTGCATCCGGGCGACACGCCCCAGACATTGATGGATTATTTTCCGGATGATTTTCTCATTATTATTGACGAGAGCCATATTACGGTTCCCCAGATCCGGGGGATGTATGCCGGGGACCGGTCCCGCAAGACGACTCTTGTGGATTATGGGTTCCGGCTGCCGTCTGCCAAGGACAACCGCCCGCTGAATTTTGAGGAGTTCGAGGGGCATATCAACCAGATGCTGTTTGTGTCGGCGACTCCGTCGGATTACGAGCAGGCTCATGAACTGCTGCGGGCGGAGCAGATTCTGCGCCCCACTGGGCTCTTGGATCCCAGCGTGGAGGTGCGTCCGGTGGAGGGACAGGTGGACGACCTGTTGGGAGAGATTCGCAAGGTGACGGAGAAAAAGGGAAAGGTATTAGTGACTACCCTGACCAAGCGCATGGCAGAGGACCTCACCAAATATTTAAAAGATGTGGGCGTGCGCGTGCGGTATCTCCACTCGGATATTGATACGCTGGAGCGGTCGGAGATTATCCGCGACATGCGTCTGGATGTGTTTGACGTCCTGGTGGGAATCAACCTTCTAAGGGAGGGCCTTGATATCCCGGAGATTATGCTGGTGGCGATACTGGACGCGGACAAGGAGGGATTTCTCCGGTCGGAGACGTCGCTGATTCAGACTATTGGCCGCGCCGCGCGAAACGCGGAGGGGCGGGTGATTATGTACGCCGACGCCCCCACGGATTCCATGAAGCGCGCCATCGGCGAGACGGAGCGCAGGCGCGCGATTCAGCAGGCTTACAATGAAGAACACGGCATCACGCCCCAGACCATTAAAAAGGCGGTGCGGGATCTGATTCGCATTTCTAAAAAGGCGGAGACGGATATCTCGGAGGAGGAAAAGGATCCCGAGTCCATGAGCAGGGAAGAACTGGAGAAGGCGGTCCGCAAGGTGATGAAGAAGATGAATCAGGCGGCGGCGGAGCTGAATTTTGAGCTGGCGGCGCAGCTGCGCGACCAGATGCTGATTTATAAAAAGCATTTGCAGGAAATAGATGAATAATCGGAGGATACAGCGGTGGCTAAAAATACAGACAAAAAGAGAATGATTCGCATACGGGGGGCGAGGGAGCACAACCTGCAGAATATCAGCCTGGATATTCCGCGGGATGAATTTGTGGTGCTGACAGGGCTCAGCGGTTCCGGGAAGTCCTCCCTAGCGTTTGACACGATTTACGCAGAGGGGCAGAGGCGGTACATGGAGTCGCTGTCCTCCTATGCCAGACAGTTTCTGGGGCAGATGGAGAAGCCGGATGTGGAGAGCATTGAGGGACTGCCGCCGGCCATTTCCATCGATCAGAAATCCACGAACCGCAATCCCCGCTCTACCGTGGGGACCGTGACGGAAATTTACGATTATTACCGCCTTTTGTACGCAAGGGTGGGGATTCCGCACTGCCCCCAGTGCGGGCGGGAGATCCGCAAGCAGACCATCGACCAGATGGTGGACGAGATTATGAAGCTGCCGGAAAAGACGCGCATTATGCTGCTGGCGCCGGTGGTGAGAGGGCGCAAGGGCGAACACGCCAAGGTGCTTGACAAGGCGAAAAAAAGCGGTTACGTCCGGGTGATTATCGACGGCAGCCAGTACGAGCTAAGCGAGGAGATCAAGCTGGAGAAAAATAAAAAGCACACGATTGAGATTGTGGTGGATCGCCTTTCCATTCGGGACGGGATTCAGAAGCGCATGACGGATTCGATTGAAAATGTCATGAAATTGGCGGACGGGCGCATGGTCGTGGACGTGGTGGGCGGCGAGCCCATGAATTTCAGCCAGAGCTTTTCCTGCCCGGACTGCGGAATCAGCATTGACGAGGTGGAGCCGCGGAGCTTTTCCTTTAACAATCCGTTCGGAGCCTGTCCGGTCTGCCACGGCCTGGGCTACAAGATGGAATTTGACGAGGATCTGATTATACCGGATAAGAGCCTCAGCATCGCGGAGGGCGCTATTGCGGTCATGGGCTGGCAGTCGGTGGTGGATTCCGGCAGTTACAGCCGCAGTATTCTGGACGCGATGGCGAAAGAATACGGCTTCAGCCTCGACACGCCCTATCAGGATTATCCGAAAAATGTTCATGACCTGATCTGGTTGGGGACGGGCGAACACCGGGTGGAGGTCCACTATACCGGGCGGCACGGGCGCGGCGTGTACAATATCGCGTTTGAGGGACTTTTACACAATGTGGAAAAGCGCTACCGGGAGACGGCATCCGAGGTCTCCCGCCAGGAGTATGAATCCTTTATGCGGATTACGCCCTGCAGGCAGTGCGGGGGACAACGCCTGAAAAAAGAATCGCTGGCGGTTACCGTGGCGGATAAAAATATATGGGAAATCTGCAATATGTCCATTATTGATCTGAAAAATTTTATGGACACGATTGAGCTGACAGAGAGGCAGAAGCAGATTGGGCGGCTGGTGCTGAAGGAAATCCGTTCAAGGCTCGGATTCCTGGTAGACGTGGGGCTGGATTATCTAAGCCTGGCGAGGGCGACGGCTACTCTCTCCGGAGGCGAGGCGCAGCGGATCCGCCTGGCGACACAGATCGGTTCCGGGCTGGTGGGAGTCGCCTATATTCTGGACGAGCCCAGTATCGGCCTGCACCAGAGGGACAATGACAAGCTGATTGCCACGCTGAAAAAGTTGCGCGATCTGGGCAATACGCTGATTGTGGTGGAGCACGACGAGGACACCATGCTGGCGGCGGACCACGTCGTGGATATCGGACCGGGAGCAGGGAAGAACGGCGGCCAGGTAGTGGCGGAGGGGACGGCGCAGGAGATTATGCAGGTGCCGGAGTCCATTACGGGCGCCTATTTGAGCGGAAAACGCCAGATTCCCGTGCCGCAGACAAGACGCGTGCCCTCTGGCTTTCTCACGGTAAAGGGGGCGGAGGAAAACAATCTCAAAAAGATAAACGTAAAGATTCCGCTGGGCGTGATGACCTGCGTGACCGGAGTTTCCGGATCGGGAAAGAGCTCTCTGATTAACGAAATTCTAAGCAAGAGCCTTACCCGCACGCTGAACCGCGCGCGCTGCATACCGGGAAAGCACAAGGGCATTGAGGGCGTGGAGCAGCTGGACAAGGTCATCAACATCGACCAGTCCCCCATCGGACGGACGCCCCGCTCCAATCCTGCCACCTATACCGGGGTGTTTGACATGATTCGGGACCTTTTTGCCTCCACGCCGGACGCCAAGGCGAAGGGGTACAAAAAGGGGCGTTTCAGCTTTAATATCAAGGGCGGGCGCTGCGAGGCGTGCGCCGGAGATGGCATTTTGAAAATAGAAATGAACTTTCTGCCGGACATCTATGTGCCATGCGAGGTGTGCGGCGGCAAGCGGTACAACCGTGAAACGCTGGACGTCAAATACAAGGGAAAGAGCATTTATGATGTGCTGGATATGACGGTGGAGGAGGCGCTGGACTTCTTCAAGCACATTCCCAATATCCAGCGGAAGATTCAGACGATGTACGATGTGGGACTCTCCTATGTGAAGCTGGGACAGCCGTCTACCACTCTTTCCGGCGGGGAGGCCCAGCGGATTAAGCTGGCCACGGAGCTGAGCCGGCGCAGTACCGGGCGCACGATTTACATTCTGGACGAGCCGACGACGGGACTGCATTTTGCGGATGTGCACAAGCTGATTGATATTTTGCAGCGGCTCACGGAGGGCGGCAATTCGGTAGTCGTTATTGAGCACAATCTGGACGTGATCAAGACAGCGGATTATATTATAGACATGGGGCCGGAGGGCGGCGACCGGGGAGGAACGGTAGTGGTCCAGGGAACCCCGGAGGAAGTCGCGCAGTGCCCGGAGTCCTACACGGGATATTATATGAAGAAAATACTGGGGGTATAGCATGTATTCATTTTTCGCCATGATGGCACGCATGAAGTATATTGAGCGCTGGGCGCTGATGCGCAATTCGCTGAAGGAGAATATCAGCGAGCACTCGCTGGAGGTGGCCATGCTGGCCCACGGGCTTGCGATTATTTCCAATGAACGCTGCGGCAATCACTTAGATGTGAACCAGATTGCTCTCATGGGGCTGTACCACGACGCCAACGAGATTATCACTGGGGACATGCCCACGCCGGTCAAGTATTTTGATGAAAATATCAAAGAGGCCTATAAACGGGTTGAAAACGTGGCGAGCTACACGATGCTGAACAAGCTCCCGGCGGATATGAGAAAATACTACGAGCCGCTGTTTATTCCCGGAGAGGATATGAAAGAGGCGTGGAAGATCGTCAAGGCGGCGGACAAGCTGTCGGCGCTTATAAAGTGCAAGGAGGAGCTGCGCAGCGGCAACCAGGAATTTCAGACGGCGGCGGAGACGATTCGGAGCGCTCTGGAAGGCATGAATATGAAAGAGGTGGATATATTCATGAGCGATTTTCTGCCCGCCTACGATCAGACGCTGGATGAGTTACAGCGGTAAATCATGCCGTCAGTCATGTTTTGCGTCGTCCAATCGCGCCTTACGCCGTCCAGTCGCGCTTTGAGCCGCGATTACTTGCGCCGCGATTAGCAAAAAAGGCTTGCCATGCCAGTGTGGAAGTGGTATGATAAAGAATATCATGGAAATATGTTTTCAGGGCGGGGCGCAATTCCCCACCGGCGGTACAGCCCGCGAGCGGTTTTCGAACTGCTGATCCGATGAGATTTCGGAGCCGACAGTATAGTCTGGATGAGAGAAAACACCGATGGATTTTGTATGTATGCGCCCTGAGCATGTTTGCTTGGGGTGTTTTTGTTTTGGAGGAAGGTCTCCTGCGCGAAGCAGGCGATAAAGGAGCTGTTTTGGAATGACAAAAAATGAATATATGGCGCTGGCGCTGGAGCTGGCCAGACAGGGGATGGGACACACCGCTCCCAATCCTATGGTAGGCTGCGTTGTGGTGAAGGACGGGCGGATTGTGGCTCAGGGATTTCATGAGAAATACGGCGGATATCACGCGGAGCGAAACGCGCTGACAAGGTGTGAGGAGGATCTGACAGGAGCGGATCTCTATGTGACGCTGGAGCCCTGCTGTCACCACGGAAAGACGCCGCCGTGTACGGATATCATCATCGAGCGCGGCATCGGTCGGGTGTTCGTGGGAGCCGTGGATCCCAACCCGAAGGTGGGAGGAAAAGGCATTCAGATTCTCAG
>CANPZR010000101.1 GCA_947589175.1 uncultured Lachnospiraceae bacterium
ATCACGTCGTATTTGCCGGAACGGATGGCGTCCACCAGTCCGTCGCACACCTTGTAGGCGCTCATCTCCGGCTGGAGATCGTATGTAGCCACCTTCGGGGAGTTGACGAGCAGCCGCTCCTCTCCCTCGTTCGGCTCCTCGATGCCGCCGTTGAAGAAGAAGGTGACGTGCGCGTACTTCTCCGTCTCGGCGGTGCGCAGCTGTTTCAAGCCGTTTTTCGCAAGGAACTCGCCGAATGTATTGTCGATCTCCACTTTGTGGAACGCCACCAGCTTATTGGGAATGGTCACGTCGTACTCGGTAAATGCCACATAGGTGGTCGGGAAGAATCCCTTTCTTCTCTCAAATCCCTGGAAATTGTCATCGCAGAAGGCGCGCGTAATCTCGCGGGCGCGGTCCGGGCGGAAGTTGTAAAATACCACGGAGTCATTTTCCTTTACGGTCGCCACCGGCTTTCCGTCCTTGATGATGACGGTCGGCTTCACGAACTCGTCGGTCTCGTCCTTGTCATAGGAATTTTGCACGGCGCTGACGCCGTCCTCCGCCGTGACGCCCTCGCCGAATACAAGCGCGTTGTAAGCCAGCTCCACGCGGTCCCAGCGGTTATCGCGGTCCATGACGTAGTAGCGGCCCATGACGGTGGCAACCTCGCCGACGCCGATTTCCGCCATCTTGTCCACGGCCTCCTTCACAAAGTCCTTGCCAGATGCGGGCGGCGTGTCGCGCCCGTCGAGAAATGCGTGGAGATACACGTTCTTCAGGCCGTTCCGCTTTGCCATCTCAAGCAGTGCGTACATGTGCGTGTTGTGGCTGTGAACGCCTCCGTCAGAGAGCAGGCCAAACAGGTGAAGGTCCGAATTATTTTTCTTGCAGTTCTCCATGGCGGCCACCAGCGCCTCGTTCTCAAAGAACACCCCGTCCTCGATTTCCTTCGTGATGCGGGTGAGCTCCTGATAGACAATGCGTCCGGCGCCCATGTTCAAATGACCTACCTCCGAGTTGCCCATCTGTCCCTCCGGAAGTCCCACGGCCATACCGCTGGCGTTTCCCTTTACAAAAGGACAATTCTTCATCAGATCGTCCATGACCGGGGTCCTGGCCTGCGCGACCGCGTTCCCCTCCGTCTTTTCATTCAGTCCGTATCCGTCTAAAATCATTAAAACTGTAGGTTTCTTACCCATCATTTCCTCCAATCCGGAGCGCCAGGGCTCCTTACTTCATATTTTTTTACCCCCTGTTCTGGGCGTCCACCAGATTCTCGCTCTGGTACATTTTCCGCAGCTTCGGCTTCTCGATTTTTCCGGTGGGATTTCTCGGCACGTCGGCGAAAAATATTTTTTTCGGCCTCTTGTACCGGGGAAGCCCCTTGCAGAACTCGTCGATTTCCTCCTCCGTGCAGACCGCGTCCGGTTTCAGCTCAATGATTGCCGCCGCAATCTCTCCCAGCCTTTCGTCCTGTAAGCCGATCACGGCCACATCCTTAATGGCGTCGTGGCGGCTTAAGAAATTCTCGATCTGGACGGGATAAATATTCTCCCCGCCGCTGATAATCACATCCTTTTTGCGATCCACCAGATAGATAAATCCATCCTCGTCCATCTCCGCCATGTCGCCGGTGTAGAGCCAGTCGCCCCGCAGCACCTCCGCCGTCGCCTCTGGGTCGTTGTAATAGCACGTCATCACGCCCGGTCCCCGCACGGCAAGCTCTCCCACCTCGCCCTGCTTTACCTCTTTGTCATCCGGGCCGATGATCTTCGCCTCCCAGCCATAGCCGGGAACTCCAATAGCGCCGACCTTGTGGATATTCTCCACACCCAGGTGTACGCAGCCGGGACCGATGGACTCGCTCAGTCCGTAGTTGGTATCATACTGATGCTCCGGAAAATATTCCTTCCAGCGCCGAATCAGGCTCTGCGGCACCGGCTGGGCGCCAATGTGCATCAGACGCCACTGGTCCAGCTTGTAATCCTCCCGCTTCAGCCTGCCGCTGTCCAGCTCCAGCAGAATGTCCTGCGCCCAGGGAACCAAAAGCCACACGATGGTGCACTGCTCCGTGGACACCGTCTCCAGAATAGTCTTCGGGCTGACGCCCTTTAACAGCACCGCCTTTCCGCCGCTGATCAGGCTGCCGAACCAGTGCATCTTGGCGCCGGTGTGATACAGGGGCGGGATACAGAGAAACACGTCCTCATGCCGCTGCCCGTGATGCCGCTGCTCCACCTTGCAGGAGTGCATCAGGCTCTCGTGGTTGTGCAGGATCGCCTTGGGAAATCCCGTGGTGCCGGAGGAAAAATAAATCGCCGCGTCGTCCTCGTCCGTCAAGGGGATTCCCGGCGACAGGCTGGCGCAGTTGGCCGTCAGCTTGTCATAGTCCTCCGCGAAGGACGGGCAGTCGCCCCCCACATAAAACAGCAGCCGGTTCTGGCTGATCCGATCCGCGATTTCCTCCACCCGTCCGATAAACTCCGGTCCGAACACCAGCACGTCCACCTCGGCCAGATTCAGGCAGTACTCAATCTCATCCGGCGCGTAGCGGAAATTCAGCGGCACCGCCAGCGCCCCGGTCTTTAGGATTCCAAAGTAAATCGGCAGCCACTCTAAGCAGTTCATCAGGAGGATTGCCACCTTATCCCCCTTCCGGATTCCCCTCTCGAGAAGAAGCTGCGCGAACCGGTTCGCCTTCTCGTCAAACACATGCCAGGTGATTTCCCGGCGGTAATGGCACAGCGGATTGGCCTCGATCAGCTCGTAGTCCCTCCACGTCACCCGCCGTCTCTCCTGTATGTCCGGATTGATTTCCACCAGGCTCACCTCGTTGGGGTACAGCCTGGCATTTTTCTCTAATAGCTCTGTTATTGGCATAACCGACCTCCCTATATTTTTTCACATCGTTTTCCATTTATCTAACAAATCGAGCGCCTGGGAGAGCTCGCGGATCCGGTAGTCGCAGTGGGGCTCCATCTCCCCCGCCCTGTACTTCCAGACCGGCTCGTCAACTCCCACGGTGACAAATCCGCCGCTCTTCGCGCCTTTCAGCGCCGGAATGATGTCCTCGAACACCACGCACTCCTCCGGCCTCACTCCCATTTTCTCCGCCTGCTTTATGTAAATGTCCGGAAATTCCTTGCCCCTGGACACCTCCCTGATCTCCGTGATGGAGTGAAACAGCTCGTACACGCCGTTTCTTTTCAGGCAGGGCTCGAACAAGAGCGCCGTGTTGGATGTCGCCACCCCCGTGACGATTCCCGCCTCCCGCATGGCCGTCAGAAGCTCCTTCGTCCCCGGCCGCACCGACACCTCGTTCGCGTAGGCGTCCATCGCCATCCGGTTCCACTCCTCCATCACCTCGTCCGGCGTCTGATCCAGCGAAAACCGCTCAATCGTATACACCGCCGCCTCTCCGAAGGCCATCGGCGTGATCTTGTCCACATAGTCGTCCGGGACCTCGAATCCCCTTTTTCCTAAAAATTCTCTGTCTATTTTCGACCAGACCCAGGTGGAATCCAAAATCGTCCCATCCAGGTCAAATATAGCTCCTCGTATCGTTCTCATTCTTCCTCATCCACGTTGTGATAAACATTCTGAACATCGTCGTCCTCGTCTAAAAGGTCGATGATCCTCTCAAACATCTTCTTGTCCTCGTCCGTCGCAAGCGTCACATAATTCTGAGGAATCATCGTCACCTCCGCCTGAACCATCGGCACTCCCGCCTTCTCGAGCTCCTCGCGCACCGCGCTGAAATCCTCCGGCGACGTCAGAATTTCATAGCTGTCGTCCTCCTCGTTAAAATCCTCCGCCCCGGCCTCTAACGCGAGCATCATAAACTCATCCGCGTCCGCGTCATATTCTTCCTTGTCCACAATAATCTGGCCCTTCTGGTCAAACATATAGGACACGCAGCCCGTCGTGCCCACGTTGCCGTTTCCCTTCGTAAACGCGTTTCGCACATTGGATGCGGTGCGGTTCTTGTTGTCCGTCAGCGCCTCCACGATAATCGCCGTCCCGCTCGGACCGTAGCCCTCGTAGGTGCAGCTCACGTAATTGACGGCATTCACATCTCCCGCCGCCTTCTTGATGCCGCGATCAATCGTGTCGTTGGGCATGTTGTTAGCCTTGGCCTTGGCAATCACGTCCCGGAGCTTGCTGTTGTTATTCGGATCCGGTCCGCCCTCCTTGACAGCCACGGCGATCTCACGACCTATGACTGTAAAAATCTTGCCCCTCTTGGCGTCGTTTTTCTCCTTCTTGTGTTTGATGTTCGCAAACTTAGAATGTCCTGACATAACTTTTATCCTCATTTCCGCACTAACCGTGCTATTATTTCAAATTTTTTTCTCAAAGAAAAGCAGTTTGGAAAAATTACTTCTCTTTTTCTATAACACTCATCACCCCCGGCACGAGCTCCGCGCTCTTCACCGCGCACATGACCGTGTCGTCCCCGGCGATAGAGCCGGCAATCTCCTCGATCTCCAGTGCGTCCACCGCCGCCGCGACCGCCATCGCCATGCCGCTGACCGTCTTAATCACCAGCAGATTATCCGCCTGCGTCATGGACACCATGCCCTCCCGCAGCACCCGGCTGTAACGGTCCAGATACACCGGCGGGGCGCTGCCCGCGCTGTGCAGGGAAACGTACTTGGGCTTTCCGTTTCGCCCCGCCGCTTTCGTCAGCGAGAGCTCCCGGATATCCCGGCTGACCGTGGCCTGCGTCACGGCAAATCCCGCCCTCCTAAGATGCTCCGCCAACTCCTGCTGCGTCTCAATCTCATACTGCTCGATCAGTTCCAATATCTTATCCTGTCTTGTCTTTTTCAAGGAATCCACTCCTGCCTTCAGATCCGGTTCAGCTTGCTCCTCATTTTTTCAAAAAAGCTCACGTCCCCCAGATGCACCATGTCAAATGTCTCCTCCGCCTTCTCAATGCAGATCGCGTCGCCGGTCGTCACCGTCCACAGCATCTTGCCGTCCCCGCGGACCGCCGCCTCGTCCGTGTAGTTTCTCTTGGTCCGCCCCACCTCAATACGGAGCCTGAACTCCGAGGACACCACAAGGCTCCTCTTGTTCAGGGAGTGAGGACACACCGGCGTGATAATCATCGCTTCCATATTGGGCGCCAGAATGGGGCCCGACGCCGACAGATTGTACGCGGTGGAACCCGTGGGCGTGGACACGAGCACCGCGTCCGCCACATAGGTGTCGATCAGGCAGTCCTCCGCGTAGACGCGCGCCGTGACCATGCGGCCGATGTCCTGCTTGCCGATGATGAACTCATTGACCGCCAGACTCTCCTCCTGCCCGTTCTCCATCCGCGCCGTGAGCGCCATGCGCCGCTCCACCTCGAACTGCCCGGCGAGAATACAGTCGAGCGCCGCCAAGAGTTTCGGGCGCTCCACCTCCGTCAGAAATCCGAGCGTCCCGAAATTGACTCCGAGAATCGGCACCTGCTTTCCCGCAAAATACTTGGCCGCCTGAATCACCGAACCGTCGCCTCCGAGCACGATCGCCATGTCGGGATTTGCCTCTCCGGAAATTTCTTCTGGACTTCCTACTATCATAACATACTTTTCATGTTTTTCCAAATATCTTTTTATTTCCTCCGCCGCCTCATGGCGGATATCCATCTCACTGTTGGATATAACACAGAACCGGTCCACAGCTTGCCTCCTGCCTTGATCAGATTTTCCGGAAACTGGTTTTCAGAGCGCCTCGTGCGCCCGCCCCACCACATCCCGGATCTCTTTTGCTGAAAGTCCCTCCTCCCGGAACTCCCCGCTCTTTTTCATATATAAAAGGTATTCGATGTTCCCCTCCGGCCCACGGATCGGCGAGTGGTCCAGTCCCAGAAGCTCAAACCCGGTCCGGGCCGCGTACTCCGCCACAGCGGCAATCACTTCCTCGTGTACCTTCGGATCCCTCACCACGCCTTTTTTCCCAACCTTTTCCCGGCCCGCCTCGAACTGGGGCTTGATCAGGCAGACAATCTGCCCGCGCTCCCCCATCAGCTCCCGCACCGGGCCGAGCACCTTTGTCAGAGAAATAAAGGCCACGTCGATGGACACAAAATCCACCGCCTCCCCGATATCCTCCGGGGTCACATAGCGGATGTTAGTCTTTTCCATGGAAACGACGCGCTCATCCTGCCGCAGCGCCCACGCCAGCTGGTTCGTCCCCACATCAATGGCGTACACCTTCGCGGCTCCGCTTTGCAGCATGCAGTCGGTAAATCCCCCGGTGGAGGAGCCCACGTCCATACACGTCTTTCCCTCAAGGCTGATAGGAAACGCCTCCATCGCGCGCTCCAGCTTGTAGCCGCCCCGGCTGACATATTTCATTTTCTTTCCCCGCACCTCAACAGATGCAGTGACCGGAAAAGTCTGCCCCGCCTTGTCCTCCCTCTGGTTGTCCACAAAGACCTCTCCGGCCATGATAACCGCCTTGGCCTTCTCTCTGGAGGGCGCGAGCCCGCGCTTTACAAGCAGGACGTCCAGCCGTTCCTTTTCTTCCTTCACTTTTTTAGTCCCCCGATAATCTTCCCGGCCACGGAAGCCGCGTCCATGCCGTATTTCTCATACAGTTCCTCCGGCGCCCCGTGCCCGATAAACGCATCCGGCAGGCAGATCGGCAGACAGACCGTTTTCCCGAATCCCTCCGCCTGCAAAAATGCCTGTACCTTTTCGGAAAATCCCCCGCTGCGCACATGGTCCTCCATCGTGACGAACATGCCGTGGCTCTCCGCAAGGCTCCTCACCAGCTCCTTGTCCCAGGGCTTTACAAAACGCATATTTACCACCGTGGGAAAAATATTCTGAGCCTCCAAAAGTTTCGCCGCCGCCAGCGCTTTTTTTACCATATTTCCCACCGCCAGAATCGCGACGCGGCTTCCCTTTTGCAAAATTTCCGCCCTGCCGCGCTCCCACGGCTCCCTGTCGTCCCGGTCATAGAGGAAGGCCTCTCCTCTGGGATAGCGGACAGCCACAGGGCCCTCGGAATCGTCCAGGGCAAAATCCAACGCCGCCAAGAGCTCCGCCCCGTCCATCGGAGACAGAATGGTCATGTTCGGCATGGAGGATAAATAGGAAATGTCAAAAATTCCCTGATGCGTCTCCCCGTCCCTCCCCACGATTCCGCTGCGGTCGAGCGCGAAAATCACCGGATAATTTCCGATGCAGACGTCGTGCAGCATCTGGTCGTAGGCTCTCTGTAAAAATGTGGAGTACACCGAAACCACGGGACGCATCCCGCCGGCCGCCAGTCCCGCCGCGAAGGTCACAGCGTGCTCCTCGGCGATGCCCACGTCAAAAAAACGCTCCGGGTATTTCTCCGCGAAATCCTGCACCCCGGTGCCGTCCGGCATGGCGGCGCAGACCGAAACAAGCTCCTCGCGCTCCCCGCCCTTTTCGAGCATCCACTGCCCAAACAGCTTGGTGTAGGTGGGCTCCGGCTCCGGCGCCACCGCTCCGCTGCGGACGTCGAACTGCCCCACCCCGTGGAAGGCGGAAGGATTTTTCTCCGCGGGCTTGTAGCCCTTCCCCTTCTTCGTCAGCACATGGACGATCACCGGCTGATCCTTTACGGAAAACGCCGTCTTAAACGCCGTCGTCATGGCGGAAATATTGTGCCCGTCCACCGGCCCCATGTAAATCAGCCCCATGTCCTCAAAGAGCATCCCCGGAATAAACAGGCGCTTTAGGGAATCTTTGGCGCGCCTCACGTGCTTTGTGAGCGGCCGCCCCAGATTCGGGATTTTGTCCAGCGCGTTCTCCACCGTCGCCTTCAGGGTCCGGTACTTCTGGTTAGCGCGGATTTTGCCCAGATATTTGGCCATGCCGCCCACCCCCGCCGCTATGGACATTTTATTGTCATTTAAGACGATGACCAGATTGGACTTCAACGCCGCCGCGTTATTGAGCGCCTCAAAAGCCATGCCGCCGGAGAGCGCCCCGTCGCCGATCACCGCCACCACCTTTTCATCCGTATGTCGCAGATCCCGCGCCTTCGCAAGTCCCAGCGCGACCGAGATGGACGTGGAGCTGTGCCCCGTGTCAAATGTGTCGCAGGGATTTTCCTTCACCTTGGGAAAGCCGCTGAGTCCCCCCATGCAGCGCAGAGTGTCCATCGCCTCGCCACGGCCGGTAAGTATCTTGTGCACATAGGACTGATGTCCCACATCCCACACCAGCTTGTCCTCCGGAAAATTGAGCGTCAGATGCAGCGCCATCGTCAGCTCCACTGCGCCCAGATTGGACGCCAGATGTCCGCCCCGGCGGCTGACGGCGCGCACTAATTTCCCCCGTATCTCCCGCGCCAGTTCCCCGTAATTCTCCGGCGCGATATTTTTTATGTCGTTCTCTTTTACAATCTGATCCAGTAATTTACCCACAATCGTATCCTCATTTAAAAGTTAAATATTTCGTTCTTATTCCAGATAAATATCCCGCTCTCTGTCACGTCCGATATTCATCTTTTTTCAAAATAAATATTCAGCTTTTTCTGTCAACCAAAGACGCCAGCAGATCCGCCAGGAACTGCCTGTCCTCCTCCTGTTCCACAGCCAGCGCCATAAGGCGCTT
>CANPZR010000102.1 GCA_947589175.1 uncultured Lachnospiraceae bacterium
CAGATCCACCACAAGCGCATTGCCCATCATGAACCTTCGTTTCTTTACTGGCATCTCAACTATTTCCCCGTCCACCAGACACTCTTTTGTCCAATCAGACGGAAAGCCTTGAATCCGTTCCATTTCTATCGGTGTCAGAAGCCTTATGTCGCCTGTTTTTTTATCCTTAACAATATGGGTCGATCTGCTGAATGTCCCCTCACTGGTAAGCAATGTTCTAGCTGGCTTGTCATAGGCATCTATCATCGTTACAGGTCCCTCTGAAAATATATATTCGTGACCATTAGCAGCTTTTCTCGGTAATTTTTTAGCCCCCTTTACATATTGCCATGTCTTACGTTCCTGCTCCGAAAGCCTCTTCTCTGTCTCGTCGCTGTGATCCACCGCTGGATCTGTATAATAAAGCCTGTCTTTATCTATAAAAAATTGTTTGTCTACCTTGCCATTTTCCATAATATCCCCCAATGTTATCTGTTTGCCTTCATATTGGGGAACCGTCTTTAAGGTATAAATTACCCCATCTTTCATAATTCCTGTATTTTCAAACATAAATGAAAACGTGCTCGAGGACTCTCCTATTTCCTTTGGCAGCTCTTTTGTCCTGATTTCTTTGTCATCTGCTTTTAGCACCGGAAAACTTTTCGCAAAAAAGCCCTCCTCCAAAATAGCCTTTTTCATGGCTCTTTCGCGCCCTTGTACATCTGGAGTATCACCATATACGATTTTTTTCTCTATTCTTTTTGAGTATCTGGTATAATTTTTATAGGCAAATATAAACACTCTCCGCCTTCTCTGTTGATATCCATATTCTGCAGCATTAACAACACGCCACTCCACGGTATAGCCCAGATCTCTGAAACATGTCAGGATAATCGCAAAATCTCTCCCTCTCTGTTTCGCCGGACTTTTAATCAACCTGTCCACATTTTCCAACAGAACAAACGGCGCCCCCTTCACTTCCAGCATGTCTCTTATATCCCACCAGAGAACACCCTTTTTTCCTTCCAGTCCCTTTGACGTAGCCAAAGAGGAGGCAACTGAATAGTCCTGGCATGGGAAACCGCCGACCAGTAAATTATGATCGGGGACCGCATTTTTATTTACTATATTGATATCATAATTGGTAGTATCTTCCCCATTGAGATCCGCACATGTACCAAAACGGTTGATATAACAACCATGAGCCCATTGCACTTTTTTGTCAATCGGCTCCCATTGACTGAACCAGACCGTTTCCCATTTCTCTGGTCTCAATACATCTTCTACTGTGTCAATAGCGTTCAGTCCGCAACGGAACCCGCCTACTCCGGCAAACAATTCGCAAACAGTTCTTCTCATGAACCAATCCTCTTTCTAACGTATTGATAATATCATCATAACACATCTGACTAATTTGATCAACCTTTTATTTCTTCCCTGATCTGTTCATATATGTAACTATTATTAAGCCAGAAACACTGTTTCGGATAAGCTCTTCCATCCGGAAGATCATAGGTGTCTTTTGCATTTTTTGCATGTGGTCTTACATGGCACACTCTGTTTTCAGATGCTTTCGGAAAGTTATTCCTCATCGAGCCATTAACCATCTCAATCTGAAGTCCATCAATAAGCACTTGCTTTGTGCGTTCCCATACCGACCTCACTTCCTGCTCAAGATCGTTATATGGAATATTCCAGAACTGGCACCCCTGCAATCTCAAGCTGTCCTCTTTATCAAATTTATAGACCACAAACAAAAACTTAGTTTCCCTCAAATAGTTCCCAAATGTTGAGTTCTCCCAATCTTCTTTGACCAGCTCTTTAAATTTAAAGTTCGGAAATGACATACTTTCCTTAATTTTATCGTTCTTCCCTATCCGTATTACTTTCACGACCACATTCGCCTTTTCAAATTCCTCTGCATGATTCCCCTTTATTCCCAACATCCTATATGCAAGCATCGCCTCAAGATTCTTCGGTCTTTTCGAATATGTAATATGAAATTCATTGCACAAATCATCAACAGAACTTCCCTGATGTTTGCAAATTTCTCCAACGACATAATCTTCAAAAGAATCTACAATCCTATCAGAAATAATCGGCTCATAGGTCTGCTTTCCCGGTACAATATAAGTATTAAGCACATATGTCATGTATGAATTTTTAAATGCAAATGCACGCGGTTTTGCTAATTCACTGCTGAACGGCTGCTTCTTTCTATCTTTTGATGTTGCTCCCTTTGGCGCCGCCCCAAGATATAATGTATCTCCTTCTGACAATTCATGCGCTTTCCCATTTCGAATCTTCTCGATGATGAACTCATAATCATGCTTGATAATCTTTATATCCTGTTCTGGCGGCGTGAATAATTTTGCATAATTGATCCTATACTCCAGATTAACAGGAGCCTCCTTCTCATACAGATAATAAACAAGAAGTATAAGGCGGGCTTTGCTCCATAAATGACTGTGTTCAAAGTCCTCTTTGACCACTTTAAAATAATCAATCATAGTTATAATCAGGCGTTCCTTAGCAGATAATGTTCCATTTTTGTTGATTTTATATGGTGTCACCTTTAATTCCACACCAGCCTCATAAAAATCCGGTCTGGAATCACTATTACACTTGTAATGAAAAAACTTTTCTTCGATTAACTGTCCTAAATTTCCTTTATTACGTTTTACACCTTTATCCTCTGAAATACCGTATGTACTTTTTTCTTCAACCGTCACCGCATGTGTGGTATCATCTTCATCCCATATTTCCTGAAAACTTTTTCCAATCATTTTCTGTGCATAATTTTCTATGGATATCGGGTCAGTCCGGTCATACTCATCTAAATATTCAATATTCTCCATAACCATCTACCTCTGACATCTTCAAATCAAATATCGTTTCCTCAATAACCTTGATACATTCATCGGTATTCTTTAAAATATCCTTTCCCCAGAAATGGATTACCGTCCACCCCATTAGCAAAAGTTTCTTATCATTCTTTATATCCCGATTTATATTTTCCTGTATCTTTTTCACCCAGTATTCTCCATTATTACCTTTCTGCACTCTAGGTCTTATAACCTCCCAGTCCTTGCCATGAAAAAATTCACTGTCACAAAAAACAGCTATTTTATATTTTGTGATACAAATATCCGGCGTCCCTGGCAGTTCCTTATAATTCTTCCTATAACGATACCCTTTTTCCCACAACGCCTTCCTCAAAGCAATTTCAATTTTTGTATCTTTTCCTCGAATGCGGCTCATATTTTTCCGCCGTTGCTCTGTCACATTTTTAAAGTTTCTTTCACTGCTCTTCATAGCTATCAATACCCAGACCTATCAGCCAGATAGGAGTTTTTATTATTGAAAGATATTCATTGATAACATCTGCTGCCGAACTATATGAGACAGTATTGGCGCTGAGCAGCTTGCTCAGTTCATCATCTGCTGCAACATATATGTAAAAATCTATCCCCGGATTACTATCCGCATCTAAAAGTCTGAAAAGATCCCTATATATTAGCGCCCAATTACCAAATTGTAACTCTCCGACAACTGTAAGAGTATTTTTATCAACTACATAATCGGTGTTGTGATCAACCTTTGAACTAATAGCAGATATTTTGCCCTTCCATTCCTTTTTCTTGCAGCCCATCTTTTTATATAATTCTATTATTTTCGTGTCTCCATTCAGCACACCGATAGCTCCCTGATAGTAATTGTACAGACGGGCCATATTATAGTCCTCATCATATATAGAGAAATCAAAGCCTTCTTTTGTTGTGTGAAAGAACACCCCATTTTCAACATGTGTCTCTCCCTTAATAGATCTTGAATCAAGGCAGCGCCTTAATGCCTTATTCAGACTTCTTGCATCTACTCCATCAAACGCTGGTTTTCCTTTAGGGTGTCGGCGAACGGTCGATATTGTTTCCTCCTGTGATAAAGCCTCACGAATACTCTTCTGAACATCAGGCATAGAATTTAACATAATCTTTCCATTATTAAAAAATTTTTCTTCACTTATCTTAAATTTTACCTTCATATTTCACTCCTTATTTTAACAATATTGTAACTTGAGCCCTCTTCCTATGTCCCGCCCTATCTCAAACACCTACTTATTTATCATAGCACTACAAGTCCATCTTTTCAATATGATTTATCGGAACAATCATTTTTAGACAATCTCCGCATCAATTCATCCTTCGGCAGCCGTACTTTTCTTCCATTATTAGCCAACAATCTCTTTATGCAGTCAATATACTCCTCATGAATTATGTAATCTCCCTCCAGTAATTGATCCAATATTCCTATGCTCCCCATCACCTTTACTCCCTCCATGTCAGCCGCCTTTCTCAAAGCTCTATCGCCGGTTAAAAGCAATAGTTTCCTTGCCTTGGCAATGGACAAAGCAATACAGTCATACCGAGAAAGCCTCATATATGTCCCTATGTATTTTTCTGTCAGAAAAAATTCCTCATCTGTAAGCTGTGTCTCCTGCAACCCACTTTTGACCAGAGATTCTCCCAGGCCGGGCGGATTTAACAATTCATCTCTAACTGCTTCTTCATACATCAAATATACATATGGCAATTTGAATGGAAGATGCAGCTTATTTATCGTCATAAAATCCAGCCAAATATTTGTGTCGCTGCTTATATATTCCATTCCTCATCCCCCTGCGCAGAGCACTGATTCTCCACATATTCATAAGAGCTGCCAAGAAGTTCCGCTCCTTTCTGCACAGATATTTCATTTTCACAGACAGCGCGGAATACTAATTGTGAAAACAACTGTGGTTCTTCCGGCTCAATTCTGGTCGGCTCATGCTTTTTCCAGCCGTTTCCCGCCGCTTTAATGTAAAAATCCTTTGCCGTGCGATCTGTAATAATACCGGAAATACTGGCTCTTTTTACAAGCATATACATGGAAATTCCATATTCTTTACAGATCAAGAGCATATCATTTGTAATGGCGCTCCTTCGGATTCCCAGCTCCCTTCTGGCATCTTCCTTCGACAATAAAAACGCGCCGCTGATAGCCGTTGCCCGATTCTCAATATCCTTTTCCGCCATATCATCCGGCCATTGGAATATAAAATGCGAAATTTCATGTACGATTGTGGAGCGAATACGCTCGGTCAGCATCTTTTTATTTATCACTATATAGGGGCGGTCATTTACTAGGCCGTTCATTCCTGAAAACGCGTCGTTTTCAATATCCAAAAAGAGCACCAATATACCTATATTTTCCATCAGCTCAACTAAATTTCCAACCGGACCGGCGTCAGAAATATGAAGATACTCCCGCAAATGCCTCGCGTCTTCTTCCTCGTCCCCGGATAATTTCAAGCCATGACCGGCTGGCGCTTTCGGCAAAACTTCACCTCCCAAAATCTCCACGATTGAAAAAAAGCGAGACATGTACTCCTCCACAGACTCCCGTATATACTCCTGCTGCCTTACAGACAGCTTGCTTCCCTTTCGAAATTCACCGTGAACAAAATTCAGATTTTCATTCCGTTTGCTCAAAAAATCCGAAACCGATACGCCCAGAACCTTCGCAAGCTCCTGAATCAGCTTAATATCCGGTCGTCTTTTATTGCTCTCATAATGACTTATTGACATGGGCGATACATGAACCAGCGATGCCAGTTCGCTCTTGGACATATTATTTTTTAATCTATAATATTTTAAATTTTTACTGAACATTTTAATCGCCTCCTCCTGTTTACATTATATCATTTTTGTCAAAAAAGTAAACGCTTCCCTCTCTAATAACAAAAAATTTACAAGCTCCCGCGCACATAAAAGCTCCCCAAAAACCTCTCGGTCTTCGGGGAGCTCTCCCATATTTCAATTCAACGCAGCCTCGGTTTCCGGCGTCACGCCAGCGCCTGAATAATCTTCTTCGGGCACTTCTCCGCGCACTTGCCGCAGCCCTGGCACTTCTCGCCATCGATGACGGCGATATTGTTCTCCACGGTCACAGCGCCGAACTCGCACTGCTTTACGCAGAGGCCGCAGCCGATACAGCCGGCCTTGCACACGCTCATGACCTCCTTGCCCTTATCCTTGGAGTTACACTGAACCGCAAAGGCGGAATCGTAGGGGATCAGGGAGATAACGTTGTTGGGGCATGTTTCTACGCACTTACCGCACGCCACGCACTTTTCCTTATCTACGCAGGCGATGCCGTCCTTGATGGAGAGGGCGCCGAACTGGCAGGCCGCCACGCAGGAGCCCAGTCCCAGACAGCCGTGGGAGCAGGCCTTGTCGCCCCGCCCCGGTACCATTACGGCACGGCGGCAGTCCTCCTCGCCGACGTAGTTGTATTTGTTGGAAGCTACCTCACAGGTTCCGGCGCATTTCACAAATGCGACCTTGCGGACGGAGGAGCCCGCGTCTACGCCCATGATGGCGCCGATCTTGCCGGCTACCGGCGCGCCGCCCACAGGACATCCGTTCACCGGAGCGGTTCCGGCCACGATTGCGTCCGCCAGGCCGTCGCAGCCCGGGAATCCGCAGCCGCCGCAGTTGTTGCCCGGAAGGCACTCGCGGACCTGTACGACTCTTTCATCTGTCTCTACGGCAAAAGCCTTTGCCGCCACACCCAGAAGGATACCGATGAGGATACCGAGCACGGCCAGGAGAACGATTGAGTAAATAATAATATTTGTCATTTCGATTCCTCCTTTAGTTAAAAGCTCACGCCGCCAAAGCCGCAGAAGGCAATCGCCATAAGACCGGCTGTAATCAGCACGATCGGCGTTCCCTGAAGGGCTTTCGGAATGTTGCAGTTTTCCAGTTTCTCACGGATTCCCGCCATCAGGCAGATTGCCAAAAAGAATCCGACGGAGGCTCCAAAGCCGTTGATGGTGCTCTCCAGAATGTTGTACTCGTTCTGAACGCTTAACAGCGCCACGCCCAGTACGGCGCAGTTGGTGGTAATCAGCGGAAGATACACGCCCAGCGACTTATACAGGGCAGGCATCATTTTTTTCAGAACCATCTCGACGAACTGCACCAGGGCAGCGATGACGAGAATGAATACAATGGTGTTCAAATATTCCAGATTGTTGGGCGCCAGCAACAGGTTATACAGGGTGCTGGTGATCACGGAGGAAATGGTAATTACGAAAATTACGGCTCCTCCCATACCCGCGGCGGTCTGTATC
Organism: uncultured Lachnospiraceae bacterium; assembly: GCA_947589175.1. Classification (GTDB taxonomy): domain Bacteria; phylum Bacillota; class Clostridia; order Lachnospirales; family Lachnospiraceae; genus Eubacterium_F. The sequence continues at coordinate 7,154 of CANPZR010000102.1, forward strand.
TTCTTCGACACACCGAGGAACGGACAGATACCCAAAAACTGGCTCAATACGAAGTTGTTTACCAGCGCGGCGGTAAACAGAATGGTAAATAAACTCATGCTGCCTCATCCCCCTCTCCTTCTTCTTCCTCGGAAACATTGGTAGCGCTCGGCATCTTCAGGTGATTCTGAAGGGCGGTAAGGCCTGCCAGCACGAAAAATGCTCCCGGAGCCATGACAAAGATGGAAATATGGAACTGGTCCGGAATGAACTGGAATCCGAAAATGGATCCGCTTCCCAGAATCTCACGGCAGATGCCGATCAGCGTCAGTCCCACGGTAAATCCAAGACCCATGCCGATACCGTCGAAAGCGGACGGGAGAATCGGATTCTTGGATGCGTATGCCTCGGCGCGTCCCAGAATGATACAGTTTACTACGATCAGCGGGATATACACGCCCAGGGCGTCATACAAAAATGGAATGTACGCCTGTAAAAGCAGCTGCACGATGGTCACGAACGAGGCGACCACAACGATAAAGGCCGGAATACGGACTTTATCCGGAATGATCTTGCGCAGGGCAGAGATCAGCATATTGGACAAAATCAGCACGACGGTAGTGGAAAGTCCCATGCCCACACCGTTAATGGCGGAAGATGTAACCGCCAGTGTCGGACACATACCTAACATCATGACAAAGGTAGGGTTTTCCTTAATGATACCGTTGCTAAGACGTTCTGTACATTTGTTCATTAATTCGTCCCCCCTTCTGTGGTGGCAAAGAGAAGTCCCTTCACCGCGTTAGTAACGGCGCGGCTTGTAACGGTAGCGCCGGAGAGCGCCTGTACCTGGGATTCCGTCTCCTCATTTTTATTATACATATTATCCGCCGGATTGGCCGGGAGCTTCTTGGCTTTAAAGCTGTTCTGCCAGTCCTCGTTTACACAGTTGGCGCCGAGGCCCGCTGTCTCGGACTGGGATGTGATGGAAATGCCGGTCACCAGTCCCGTGGGATCCACTCCCAGGGCAAAATCAATCGCGCCGCCATATCCCTTTTTCGCTGCTGCCAGATATACCGTGCCGCCGCCGGATGTAGGATGAACCTCGCTGACCTCTACATAGTTGCTCAGCGTGTCGCCGTCCGACACCTCAGCTCCTGTGAGATCGTGGCTCTCCAGATACTGTGTCACGGTCTTGAGGGCCTCGGCGTCCGCGCCCTGCACTTCATCTCCCTCTACAGCCACGGCCGCGCAGGCCTCGTTGTTCGCCTTCGCCTGGGCCTCATCGATGGGGCCCTTGGTGATAGCGTACACGCCTGCCAG
>CANPZR010000103.1 GCA_947589175.1 uncultured Lachnospiraceae bacterium
ACAGGCTGCATGCCGTTCGCCAAAATGGCGTCGTACACCTCCTGCACGCTCCTCGTATCATCAATTTCAAACTGCTCGTCGCCCTTTTCCTCTCCGGCGCGCCCGCCGATTCCCACATCCACGCCCGCAGAAATCTTCGTGGCGCAGATCTGGATCAGGTTGTCCCGCACCCTCTGGCACTCTCTGGTGGAAACCGTAATCGAGGCAAACGGCAAAAGGAGCCGGTAGGCGCACACTACCTGCAGCAGCTGCGCCTCGTGGACGTCCATCGGATTGATGCGGTCGTTGTTGATAATCGGGCGCAGCCGCGGGCAGGAAAAGGCAATCTCCGCGTGAGGGTATTTGCGCTGGAGCAGATAGGCGTGCACGCCGGTCGCGTAGGCGTCCTTGCGGAAATCGTCCAGTCCTAAAAGAGCCGCAAACGCCACGCCCCTCATGCCGCCCTTGAGCGCCCTCTCCTGCGCGTTGAGCCGGTACGGGAAAATCCGCTTGTTGCCCGCCAGGTGGAGCGTTTCGTACTTGTCCGAATTATAGGTTTCCTGAAATACCGTCACATAGTCGGCGCCGCACTCGTGCCAGTAATGATAATTTTCCGAATTGGTGGGATATACCTCAAGCCCGATGACCTTAAAATATTTCCGGGCAATCCGGCACGCCTCTCCGATATAAGCCACATCGGACATTTTCGGGCTCTCGCCCGTCAGAATCAAAATCTCCTGCAATCCGGATTTTGCTATCTCCTGCATCTCCCGCTCAATTTCCTCCCGGTTCAGCTTGGCGCGGCGAATCTTATTGTGGCAGTTAAATCCACAGTAAATGCAGTAATTTTCACAGTAATTCGCGATGTAGAGCGGCGTGAACATCATGACCGAATTGCCAAAATGCTTTCTCGTCTCCTTCTGCGCCATCTGGGCAATTTCCTCCAAAAGCGGCAGCGCCGCCGGCGACAAAAGGGCGGCAAAATCCTCCAGCGTCCGGTTGTCCCGGTAAATCGCCCGCCGCACGTCCGCCTGGGTATAGGCGTCGTAGTCGTAGGCCTCCATAGCGGCGATTACCTTCTCCTGCACATCGGATTCCAGCACCTCCATTCCCTCCAGATATGTCATGTGGTCGATTCGGTTCTCCTTCATATCCTCCAAAATCGCTTCACTTAAAATACTCTCATTGATTTTTTCAGCAGCCATTCTTTCCTCACATTCTTTCTATTCTCCATTTAATCGTTTACGCGATGGCGCATCATTCGCTTACACAATATTCGCTTTTATTCTCTATTTCATAATATCGCGCTTCCCGCTCTTACGCCTCCGTCTTAGAGCCGTCCTGAATATAGCCGGTCAGCGGCGACGACGCGGAGCCACCCCGCTCTAACACACGGCCTGTTCCTGCCAGATACGCCTTTCTTCCCGCCTCAATGGCAAGTCGGAAAGCCTCCGCCATCGCAGGCACGTCTCCCGCCGTGGCAATTCCGGTATTCGCCATAATCGCCGCCGCTCCCATCTCCATCGCAGCGCACGCCTCCGACGGCTTGCCGATGCCGGCGTCCACAATAATCGGCAGATCGATCTCGTCAATCAGAATCTGGATAAATTCCTTCGTACAAAGTCCCTTGTTGGAGCCAATCGGCGCCGCCAGCGGCATGATGGACGCCGCCCCCGCGTTCTCCAGATCTCTCGCCACATTCAGATCCGGGTACATGTACGGCATCACCACGAATCCCTCCTTAGCAAGAATTTCCGTCGCCTTGATTGTCTCATAATTGTCCGGGAGAAGGTATTTTGAATCCCGCATAATCTCGATTTTCACAAAATCACCGCAGCCGACCTCCCGGGACAGGCGGGCAATCCGCACCGCCTCCTCCGCCGTCCTCGCCCCGGACGTATTCGGAAGGAGCGTCACTCCCTCCGGGATGTAGTCCAGAATGTTGGCGCGGCCGTCCTGATTGGCGCGGCGGAGCGCCAGCGTAATAATCTGCGCCCCTGCGTGCTCCACAGCCGCCTTCACCAGATCCAGCGAGTACTTGCCCGAACCCAGTATAAAACGGGAGTCAAATTCATGTCCTCCCAGCACTAATTTGTCATCTTTTTTCTGCATAATCCATTTTCCTTTCTCTGTCATTCATTTTTCGCCGAAACGGCAGCGTTAAGCGACTGCATCACACAGTCTGTCTGTCACTTGGCAAGCTCCATGCAGTCCACCGTTTTCAGCCCCCGCCCACAAAGCTCACAACCTCTACCACGTCGCCGGAGTGGAGAACCGTGCTGTTGTACGCCTGCTTGCTCACAATCACGCCATTGACTTCCACCGCAATCCGGCCTTTCTCAAAGCCCTCCCGCCCCAGCATCTCCTCTACCGACACCTCATCATACTCTTTTGGTTCACCATTTAATTGAATCACTCTAAGACTCCTTTCTGGAGACTTTGACTCCTTTCTGGAGACTTTGGCTCCTTTCTGGAGACTTTGACTCCATTCTTTTTCAAAAAAAGCTACCTCAAAAAAGTCCACACCCGAGGTGGTGTGCCCCTTCTTGAGATAGCCTCAATCTGTCCGTAATTATACAATAATTATTTGTTGCTGTCAAGTGCCGGTAAAACTGCCGATGAAGGCATGCCGCTTTTAGTGGAGACTCTTATACCAGCATCTCCTCGCGCTCCGCAAGCCACTCCTCGATTGTATTTCTGCTGACTTTAACTGCTCTCGCAATCTGCTCACCCGACATTCCCATGTCATGGAGTTCATATGCCGTATCCCGTTTTTGCTCCGTTTTGCCTGCGGAAACACCTGAATCATATCCCGAATCGTAGCCCGAATCGTAGCCCGAATCGTAGCCCGAATCATACCCCGAACCATAGCCCTTATCATAAGCCTTATTAAAAACACCCGTACTTAAATTACACACTTCCTGCACCTCCTCGCTAATCTCCCGGCTCGCACTGATCTGAAATTCATTCTCCAGCGCGTCCAGCTTTTCCTTATAATCCAAATCCGTAGAGAACATCTTGCTCAGCAGCCGGATCGCGTTATCCCCGCTATTCACTCCCTTGTTCCCGAGCCGCAGAACTACCACCGTCATCAAGTCATACGTCTGCTTCTCCTCGTGAAAATCGCCCCGCAGGCACTCCTCCGCAAACGCATACCGGTTAATGGTATCGGACCGGTAATCCGCAGTGCCTTCACAAACCCAAATGCTCACAGATTTCTTTATCTTGCCGTATTCCTGATCCTTAAATACGGTGCCCCGCTGGGAGGAAATCATCCTCGCCGCGTAATAAATGCCCCGCTTGGGAATCGGATAGCCCGGCGTATCGTCATTCTGAATTTCTATATTTATAAAAATTTCGAGCAGCTCTCCGCTCACCGGATGTATCACTAAAAAGCGGATGTCAAAATAGACCGTGCCCTCCCTCTGGGACTTATCCACAGTGGGAAGTCCCTCGATCTTGTCATCGCCGCTCATCATCCCGGAACCGGCTGTCTTATCCGGGTGGTCCGGATGCACCGCTATCTTTCGCACCTCCGGCGTCCCCACGATAAACTTCTCCGCAATCTCCTGTACCGTGTACTCGGCATACTCATCCAGCGCGCTCTTTAAAATATACGCCAGAATCGGCTTTTGCGCCACAAGGTTTCTGGCCGCTTCGTCGTATCTTGCGCTGTCATCTTCCTCGGCCACCTTTAAATTCTGCGCGATCTCGCTCGGCACAGATACCGTTTTCTTAACTTCGTTTCCCATTCACTCTCTCCCTTCTTCGATTATAATACACATCTGGTAAATTAGCAAGCATGAAATTTCTGTCTGCAAAAGTACCCACAAAAGCAACAATTCCGTATACATCCCTGCTTTATGTACATTTCAATTATACGCTCTCTCCCATCCGGATGTCAATTGTTGTCTAGCACAAGTTTGTGTCGCTTTACGCCACAAAATCCGGTCGTTTTACGTCGTAAATTAAGTAAATCTAAGAGTGTAAATAGGTGAGGAATTTCGCTTGTTCGCCAGAAAAAGCCCTGAGAGAATATCCCCAGGGCTTTTAAATATTTATCTAATATACTTATTATATTATTATCCACAAAAAACACCCAGATGGAATACCTTCATTCTATCCGGGTGCTTTAAAACGCTTTTCAAAAATTTTTAAGTTATAGCTATAACTGTCAAGCCTACGTTACAGCTTAAATACTTTCAACTGCTCGGTCAGCTTCACAGCCTTATCATTCAGGCTCTCCGCCGTATCCGAAACGGTGTTCATCATCGTATTGATCTCCTCTACGCTGGCCGTAACCTCCTCAGCGCTGGTAGCGGAATTTTCACTGATGGACGTCAGTTCCTTGACCTCATGGGTAATCGTGGAAACCTCCGTCACCGACTTGTCGATGGAACGGCTGATAAACTGTACCTTGGAATTGGTCTCCGCAATCTCCGCGGACAGCTTTTCAAACTCAACCAGCACGCTGTCAATATCCTTCTTCTGCTCCTTGCTGTCAATCACAGTCTCCTCAATCGTGCGGATGCACTCGTCAAAATCCTGTACCAGCGTAGCAATGATATTGCTGATATCCGTGACCTGATGGGAGATGTCCTCGCTCAGATCGCTGACCGATCCGGCCACCACAGCAAACCCGCGGCCCGCCTCACCGGCTCTCGCCGCCTCAATGGAAGCGTTCAAACTCAGAAGCTGGGTCTGCGCGGAAATGTCGCCGATCACAGACACAATTCCCTTCACGCTCTCAATGACGCCGCTGATATTCTGAATCCGGTCGGAAATGCCCTCAATGCTGCCATTTACCTTCTGGTTGCTCTCCGACATGCTCACCATCTTCTCTTTCATGTGGGTGCTGCTGGTATCCAACTGTACCGAGGAGTTGGAAATCTCTATGGCGGAGGACTTGATACCGCTCATATCTCCATTGATGCGTCCGATGCTGGTGGCAATTCCCTGCACGGCGTCGTTCTGATTCTGTAATCCAATGGAAATCTCCTCTACGGCTCTGGCAACTTCGTTCATCGTAGTGAGCGTGGACTCGGAAGTGGACTTCAGCTCGCCGGAGGAAGAATTTACCTCCTGGCTGATCTCTGCCGTGGCGGAAATCACATCTGTCAGATTCTTGCTCATGAGCTTCGTAGCGGAATTCATATCGCCGATCTCATCCTTTCCGACCTGTGTAGCTGAATAGTCAAAGGAGAGATCTCCGTCCGCGATGTGCTTGATACTCTGAGAGATTCCTATGATCCGCTTCGCCATGCTCCTTGAAAACATAACTGCCAGCACGCCGAACGCTGCCACAAATACAACGCAGATCAGAACCACATACAGTATGAGGGAGTTCAGATTCTTCTGCACCACCGTCTGCGGCTTGCCCGCGAACAGCATCCCCCCGTCCGTGGGAATGTAATATCCATAATAAGCAGTTCCCTGTACATTGACGTCGGTGTCAAAATACTCCTGCCCTTCCTTAATCACCTTCTGAATCACCACATCGCTGGCCTTCGTGCCGACAACGCCGTCAATGGAACTCTCGGCTCTCGTGTCGCCCTCAAAAACGGTGATATCCACGCCCTGATCCTGAAACGCATTCACATCGCCCGAATATCCCTCGATCGCCACCTTCAATATAGTCTCCTGCTCATCGTTCAGGTAACCTCTGGAAAAATAGAGCGAGGTAATGGCCACCACCAGCGCGGTCACGACCATAGGAACCAGAGAAATAAGCAATAGCCTTGTTCTTATCTTCATGATACATAAACCCCCTTCAGCCTTTGTGCCCCTCCGGCATGCTCCGGCTTGATATTGTTAAAATCCGCTTCTTATTTTATCATATGCAGTCGTAAATTACAACAAAAAATTCAGTTTTTAAGACTTTTGAAAAAGTCAGGCATTAAATGCAAAGAATTTATTGCCTGACTTTTTTCTATACATAATCACAAAATCTTTCCTGAAAATTCCAGCGCCGCGGCAATCACGGCGTCCATGTCATAATATTTGTATTCGCCCAGGCGGCCGCCGAAATAGACCTTTTCCTCCCGGTCCGCCAGCTCCCGGTACTGCTTGTACAGGGCGCCGTTCTTCTCGTCGTTCACCGGATAATACGGCTCGTCCCCCTGCTTCCACTCCGAGGAATACTCACGGCTGATCACCGTCTTAGGCAGCTCATTCCCGTCCTCATCCCGGCCGAACTCGAACCACTTGTGCTCGATGATGCGGGTCCACGGCGTCTCCCGATCGGTGTAATTCACCGCCGCGTTCCCCTGGAAATTCGGCTTGTCAAGCACCTCCGTCTCAAAGCGGACCGAGCGGTACTCAAGCGCTCCCAGCTGATAGTGGAAATAGGCGTCAATCGCTCCCGTGTAGACCACTTTCTCCGCCAGGGCGTCCAGTTCTTCTTTGTTCTCCAGATAATCCACGCCCAGCCGGACCTCCACGCCCTCCAGCATGCGCTCTACCATTTTCGTGTAGCCGCCCACCGGAATCCCCTGATACAGAGCGTTGAAATAATTGTTGTCAAATGTCAGGCGCACCGGCAGCCTCTTTATAATGAAAGCGGGCAGTTCCGTGCAGGGCCGTCCCCACTGCTTCTCCGTATAGCCCTTTACCAGCTTCTCGTAAATATCCCGTCCCACCAGGCTGATGGCCTGCTCCTCCAGATTTTTGGGCTCCGTGATTCCCGCCTCTTTTCTCTGCTGCTCAATCTTCTCCGCCGCTTCCTCCGGCGTCACCACGCCCCACATTTTGTTGAATGTGTACATATTAAACGGCATGGAAAATAATTCCCCGTGATAATTGGCCACCGGCGAGTTGGTAAAGCGGTTAAACCGCGCGAAACGGTTCACATACTCCCACACCTTTTCATTGTTTGTGTGGAAAATATGAGCCCCGTACCGGTGCACATGGATTCCCTCTATTTTTTCTGTAAAAACATTGCCCGCAATATTCGGACGCCGGTCCACGACAAGCACGGATTTCCCCTTGTTTTTGGCCTGCTCGGCAAATACCGCCCCGTAGAGCCCGGCTCCCACAATCAGATAGTCATACATAACGGATTTCCTCCTTTTTCTCACTGCGTTTTTTTGATTGTAACATTTCCCCTCTCCGCTGACAAGAAAAATTTGCCTTATAACGGAAACTATACTATAATCAATAAAAGGAGGCGAATGATTCAATGACATATAATTTTGACACTCCCCCGAGCCGTCTTGGCACGGGGTCTTTGAAATGGGATGTAAAGGAAAATGAGCTGCCCATGTGGGTGGCCGACATGGATTTTGAGACGGCGCCGGAAATTCTCGACGCCCTTAAAAAGCGCCTGGAACACGGCATTTTCGGGTACTCTGTCGTGCCCGACGAATGGTATGGCGCCATTCAGGACTGGTGGCAAAAACGACACGGTTTTGAGATTCAGAAGGACTGGCTGATTTTCAGCGCCGGGGTGGTTCCCACGCTCTCCTCAGTGGTGCGCAAGCTGACGACGCCGGGTGAAAATGTGCTGATCCAGACGCCGGTCTACAATATTTTTTTCAATTCGATTCTGAATAACGGGCGAAATGTGCTGGAGAGCCCCCTGGTCTATGACGGAAACTGCTATTCCATAGATTTTGAGGATTTGGAGGAGAAGCTCGCGCGCCCTCAGACAACTATGATGATTCTCTGCAATCCTCACAATCCGGTGGGGAAAATCTGGGACCGGGAGACCCTGCGGCGCATCGGACATCTGGCCGCCCTGCACCATGTCATCGTGGTCTCCGATGAAATTCACTGCGACCTGACAGATCCCGGCAGGGAGTACGTTCCCTTCGCCTCGGTATCGGAGGAGTGCCGGGACAACAGCATCACCTGTCTGGCCCCCACCAAGGCTTTCAATCTAGCTGGCATCCAGACGTCCGCCGTGTGCGTGCCCGACTCCTTTCTCCGCCACAAGGTAAACCGAGGACTGAACACCGACGAGGTGGCCGAGCCGAACGTGTTCGCTATTCCGGCCGCCATAGCGGCATTTTCCGAGGGCGGTCCCTGGCTGGACAGCCTGCGGTCTTATTTATATGAAAATAAACAGGCCGTGGCCGCATTTTTATCTGAACATCTTCCGGAAATCCGCCTGGTTCCCTCGGAGGCCACATACCTTCTCTGGCTGGACTGCGGACAATTCTGTAAAGACACGACAGATCTGCAGAAATATTTGCGAGAAGAAACCGGCCTCTACGTCTCGGAGGGCGCCCAGTACGGTCAGGCCGGCAAATCGTTTTTGCGGCTGAATATCGCCTGTCCCCGCTCCACTCTGATGGATGGGCTCGCGAGGCTGCTCACAGGCATCAAGAAATAAATTTCTCAGAAATTTATTTTTCGAAATTTATTTCCTGAAAAAATATTTTGCAAAAATTTATTTCCCAAGGAGATTTCCGGTATGAAGAAAAAATCCCCCACTCTGCTCTTTGC
>CANPZR010000104.1 GCA_947589175.1 uncultured Lachnospiraceae bacterium
GGCAGTCCGCCGCCGTGATTCACCTGCGCCGAGAGCATAAAGCGGATTTTCTCCGCCGCCTCCTCCGGCGCGAGATGAATGACGCCCTGGATGTCCTGAACCGTATCCCGGTAGCCGTAGCCGTTTCGCAGTCCGCAGTAGAGAAAGGACGCCGCTCTCGACCATGTAAATGTGATAAAGCTGTTGTAGGCGTTCCATGTATTGATCATCGCGTCAAATTCCGGGGACGGCGTCTCCACCTGGAAATGGGACAGCTTTTCGTGCCAGTTTGCCGCCAGCTCCCCGCACTCGCGCCGGCACACTTCCTCCGGCGCCTCATAGGAGGCCAGAAGGGCCGCGCTCTCCTCCGGGGGCATTTCCCCTAACAAAAACGCGATCGTCTTTTCCTCGCCGGGCGCCAGCGTCACCACCGTCGAGAGGGCGCCGCAGCTGTTCCCGTTATAATTCAGATGATTTCCCAGATCGCCATTTTCTACTCCCGCCGGATTGCTGTAATCCCGGTAAGCTCCCAGAAATTCCTCCCGGTCGCCGCAGTAGGAGTCAGCCGTCGCTCCCGCCAGTCCGAAAAAGCGCTCGATCACGATTTTTTCATCCACGCTGCCGGTCTGCGAGGCCACGTCCAGGTTCCCGTGAATCAGCTGGCGGATGCGGTTCTCATCGAACATCGTCCGGGAAATAAAGAGAGAGTACTGCAAATTGACTTGGTCGTTCTCGTAGTTCCCAATATTGGTAAATTCCGCGTAACCCGTCAGCGTCAGGCTGCGGGGCTTCTCCGAATTGTTCCGCACGGTCAGCTCCCACACCTCGTAGGATTTATCTAACGGCACATAGTAGACGGCCTCGCTGTGGATTCCGCTGTAATCCGCCGCGATTTTGGTATAGCCCGTGCCGTGCCTGCACTCATTTTTATAGCTGTTAAGATCTTTTCCCACCGGCTGCCACGACGCGGACCAGTAATCCTTTGTCTCATTGTCCCTCATGTAAATATATCGTCCCGGCTGGTCGAACTGGTTGAACACATAGCGCAGGATGCGCCCGTTGGCGCCGGACTTCACAAAGCTGTATCCCCCGGCGTTATTGGAAATCAACGCGCCGTATTTCGGCGATCCCAGATAATTGGCCCAGGGCTTTGGCGTGTCCGGCCGGGTGATGACGTACTCCTTTGCCTTTTCATCAAAATATCCGTACTGCATTTTTCTGACTCCTCCTTACAATAATTCTACTACAATCTGCTGCTCTCCATCCGGCAGGCTCTCGATTTCCGCCCGACTGAGTACCGCCTTCCCGTCCACGACCGGAACCGGCCGGATCTGCTGGGAAACGGGATCGCCCAGATAGGCTTTCCCCACGTGGCAGGTTTCCGGATCCCGGTCCGCGGGATTCGCGATCACAATGCGGAAGTTCTTCCCGGCAAAGGGAAGGACAAGCGACGCCCGCCCGGTCTCGTCAAACTGCTCCCGTACCAGCTTCGGACAGATTGCCAGATCGCCATTTTCCCCGCGCACGCCGTAGACCTCCGTGATCATGGTCAGCATATACCAGCTGGCGGCGCCGGTCAGATAGTGGTACAGTCCCCGTCCCTCGCCGTTGAAATATTCCGGAATGCCGGGGAAAATCCGGCTCGTCTCAAAGTGGAGCGCCGTCTCCGCTAACGTCCGCAGCGCCTTGTACCCCTCTCTCACAAAACCGCGCCTGTAAAGGGCGTTGGCGTACATGACCGTCATGTGGGAGAACACTGCGCCGTTTTCCTTTTCCCCATAGGCGAAGCCGAACATGCGCCCCATATCGAATTTCAGCTCGTGGAAATCCGTGTTGAGCCGGTATCCCCCGATTTCTCTCTGGTAGAGATATTGATCCGCGCTGCGGACGATTGCCCGCACCTGTTCCTCGGAGGCCGTCTGGCTCATAATGGCGAATACCTGGCCCGTCAGCATCATGCGGACGCCGCCTTCATCGGCGCTCTCCACCGGCCTTCCATGGTTGTCGTAATAGCTGTTGAACCACCCCTCGCCTTCTCCCGCGTCGATCCACTCCTGTCCGCGGATGTGATCGGTCAGCCAGGTGGCGCGCCGCAAAAGATCCTCCGCCAGCTGCGAGACAGACACGGAAATCTTCCTGCCGCTGACGGTGTGCTGACAGCGGCGGGCATACCCCTCAAGAACTTCCTTTTTGTGGGAAATGTCTCCATAGGTACCCGAATCGTCCGCGAGCAGCGCCCCGAACTCCTCCAGAAGCTCCACCGTCTCCTGCCCGGTCTTTTCCTCAAATTCCCACAGCAATTTTGCCAGTCTGCGGAAGTTCCCGGCGTATGCGCAGGTGAACGCCACGCTCTCGCCGCGCTCCGGCGCCATATCCAGGGCGTCGTTCCAGTCGGCTCCCCGCAGGCGGAATATGTTGTGCTCGCCCACCTCGTAAAACGCGGCCAGATGCTGGATCAGCAAGTGCTCCAGAATGCTTCCGGTATAGACTTCGCCGCTCTCCGTGAGCTGTCTGTTCCCCTGGCTCTCCTCCCAGGCGCCGTCCGTCTCCGTGCCCCGCATCGCCTGCGGATCTTTAAAATACGTGACGGGGGCGTTCAGAATCTCGATGTCTCCGGTCTGGTCGATATACAGCTCCGTCGTCATAAACGGCCACAGGGCGTGATCCATCCACACTCTGGCGATTCCGTTCCGGTCGGCCACAAATTCCCCGACGCCGTCCCCAATAATCGTGGCGTTAGTTCCGTCGATCCGGACGCCGCCATAATTGGCCTGGATCATTTCTCCGACGCCGGAGGGATCCATCAAAAGCAGAGACAGGCAGTCCTGCCAGAGATCGCGCCAGCCCCGGCCTCCCCGGCCGTAATCGTGGTGCGGCAAAAAGGAGCAGCCGTAAATTCTGCGCAAAAACGGCTGAAAGCTGATCCACCGCATCAGGCGGTCAAAATCGGCGTCTCCTGTGTAATATCTGACATTGACCTTCTCCTGCCAGTAACGCTTCATGTCGCTAAGGGCCTTTTTCACCTGCGCGGACGCGGGATAAGCGGCAAGGATTCTGTCTATTTCTTCTTTTTCCTCCGCAATTCCTGACAGGATAACATACTCCGCGCTCTCGCCGGGCGCCAGCGTAACAGGAGAAAACTCAATTCCTCCCATGGCCTCCCGGCCATCCACAGCCGCGCCGGGCCCCGCTCCTGGAGCCGCCCCATAAACGGCTCTGGGATGAAGAAATGTGCCGCCCTCTCCGATAAAGGAATCCACAGTGGGATAAAAGCAGGCGGGCGCGCCCCCATGGCCCTCAGCGCCCAGCACATAATATATGCGGCGATTCTCCCGGTGGCCCTTCTCGTCAAAGGACAGGGTCGGCTTCACCAGCACGCCGTGCTCTTCCACCCGGATGCGGTGCAGCATGGACGTCACGTTCCTGTGATCTCGTATATTATCCGCGCTCCTGCCGTAAATGGGGATAGCGGCCACGCCGATCACGGTCTGCGCCTTGTCCCCCGTATTCGTAATCCGGACAAGCTGTATCTCCACATTTTCAGAAACCGGAACGAACGACGTAATTTCCGCGCAAAGTCCCTGCTCATCGGATTCGCGCCGCACGCTCTGCCACATGAGCCCCGCCGTCAGCACGCTCTTTTCCTGCCTGTCCGTAAAGCGGGCGGCCTCCTGCTCCGCCGACGTCCCCGTGGCGGACCAGCACCCCTGTTCCGTCACGCACCAGAAATTTCTCGTGCTCCGGCTTGTGTGTAAATTCTCCGACGAGACAGGCTCAAGCAGAAAAGCCTCCTGATCCAGCTTGCAGTCGCCGCCGAGAGACGGCGTCACCGCGCTCTTTAATCCGGCCTCCCCGGCCAGCGGAAAGTACAGGCCCGTCACCTCCTCCGGATTCTCCAGCCGGAAAGTTCCGTCGTCATCTAAAAACTCAACATTTTTTAGTGATTTATTTTTCCAGAAAATATTTTTTGCTGACAAAATTTTTGCCTCCGCGGAATTTAATTTCGCTGCCTCCTTCATGACTGCCCCTCCTTCTGATATACTCTGACCGCATCCACCTCAAACACGGCGTTTTCAAAATCCGTCGTCTCATCCGGGTATCCCACCCAGCTTCCGCCCACGGCCAGGTTCAGAATCAGATTCATATTGTGGTCAAAGGGCGCGGGATACAGATTGGCTTTTCCATCGGCCTCCACGGAGTACCAGTCCCTCGCCTCGTGATACAGCTTGCCGTCTACATACCAGCGCAGGACGTCCGGTTCCCAGAGAAGGGCAAAATCATGAAATTCCCCGTCAAAGCTCCCCTGCTCCAGCGCGATGGAGCCCTGGTTCTGCTCGTGCGGAAGCCCGTAGTGAATGGTCCCGTAATTCACCTTCGTGTCGTCGCACTTGACCTCCATGATGTCGATTTCCCCGCAGACCGGCCAGGAGCCGTGTACCCCGTCCTCCTCCGTGGCCAGCAGCCAGAAGGCAGGCAGAAAGCCTTTTCCCGCCGGTACGCGCAGCCTTGCCTCAAAAATTCCATATGTAAAATCGTGCTTGTATCTTGTATTGATCCGTCCGGACGTGTAGCTGCGGCTGCCATCCTCTCCGATCGTCTCAATAGCACGGAGCATCAGCTTTCCGTCCCGCAGAAAAATATTTTCCTCGGAATCCACATATCGCTGCAGCTCCTCGTTGACCCAGCCGGGCTCGTGCAGCTCCACATTCCAGTTATCCCGGTTCAGCGTCTCCCCCTCAAACCGGTCCTCAAACACCAGCCGATATCCCTCATAGGACAATCTGTCTTTTTTCATCCAAACCTCCGTTCCGGCGCGATGGCACGCGCCCTGTTATTTTACTTTATATTTCATCTCTCCACGCCCACTCGTCCACGCACGCCGCATCTTCTCTTCTCCCCATTTACGCTCCCTTTTCTTCTGTATATCCCTTTTTCCGCTATCCCTCCAAAATCCGATTCAAGTAGAAAGAATTCGCATAGGCGGACGCCGCCGCCCCCACAAGCAGCCACACTCCCACAACATATCCCCACAGCGACGGGAGAAAAACCCCGACAAGCAGCGGCAGAATATTGATAAATGTCACAAAAAATGTCACCGGCAGATGGACTACCGAAAGCCGCAAAGCGTTTCCCATGTGCCGCGTGAAACGGTTTTCATAGCGGGACAGCAGGGGAAAAACATAGGACAAAAGCGCCGTCAGAAAAACGCTCACAATCGCCAGAATCACAAAAATATAGGGAGAAAAAATAAGCGTTTCGGCATAGAGCGCGTACCGAAGAATCGCTATCAGCAGAATATCCACAAACATCAGGATGGTAGCCGGGGTCGATGCGACAAAGCCGTCCCGGAACGCGCGGAAAAAATCCTTCACAATGGAATCATCCTCGCCCCGCCACATTTTGAGCGTTACAGAATACAGCGCCGTAATCGCCGCCCCCGAACATACTATAGTCATGCACAAAAGTACCAGCAGCACATTTAAAATCATCAGGTCGCATACTCTTGTGAGAAAACGTATAAATGGATTGTCCGGCTGAAACCATTTCTTCATCCTGCCGCCTCCTCTCTCCGCATAATTAATAAGGACTCCATGGCTTTTATATCTTTATTATAGCCTCTGGAGTCCTTCTGTTATATCAGAAAAATATCCGAAAATGTTAAATTTTTAGTCAACTGCTGCCATCCTTTCAGAACGACAGCTTCCTCTCTACCCGGACCGGCGCCTTCACATATCCGGCAAAATCGTCCCCGTCCTTGATTCGAATACTGCTCTGGGTAAATACTTCAAGAAAAAAGTATTGGATATATATTATTGAAATTTCCCGTCAAGTATACTACAATATATTTTATATTTTTATAGTTACGTTTCAGCGAAGGAAGCGCCCATGACGTACAGTTACAACCGCTTGTAGGAACTGCCATCATGCCGCTTTCAGCACAATCAGGCGATATGCCTTTGTTGTTAGAAGCAAAGTCCGCAGGTGATTTTACCAATGTAAACAAACGCCGTAAAGAAGAAGCTGTTAAAATGCAGCAATTAAGAAACACCTACGGTAATAGCGTTTCTTATTCCCTGTTTTTATGCGGATACTTTGATTCCGGGTATTTGGGATATGAAGCAGCAGAGGGGATAGACTGGATATGGGAACACAGAATAAACGATTTAGAACAATTAGGAATATGAGTTCTTCAGAAGAATCCCGCCGTTTAATGCAGGAAACAATAGATTCTGAAAAGGCTATTGAAGAACGCCGAAAACATGGGCAGTTCTCAACGCCTTTTGTTTTGGCGCAAGAAATCATAGCATATGGTTTACAGCTATTACCAGAAAAAGAAATATCTTTTTTAGAACCATGTATAGGGAGCGGCGTGTTTTATTCCGCCTTATTAAGCACGGTTAATAGAGATTATTGCGTTCAAACGGCTACTGGCATAGAAATCGACCCCGCATACTATGCTTGCGCGGCCAAACTGTGGAAAGATTCGGGGATAGACCTTATTCAAGGCGACTTTGCACGGATTGACCCAAAGCAAAAATATAATTTTATTATTACTAATCCACCCTATGTACGCCACCACTACCTAACGCAAGCAGAAAAGTCATTCCTACTTGAACATGAAAGAAAAGAAACAGGAATAGTTTTATCGGGTTTAGCTGGCTTATATTGTCACTTTATTTTGCTTGCGCATAAGTGGCTTGCCCCCGGTGCTATCTGTGGATGGCTAATACCGAGCGAATTCATGGACGTTAATTACGGAACTGCGATTAAGGAATACTTATTGCAAAACGTTCATTTGTTGAGAATTCACAGATACAACCCGGAGAATTCAATGTTTACCGACGCATTAGTTTCATCATGTGTTGTGTGGTTCAAAAATGAAATAGTCAACTATGATTATGAAATTGAGTTTTCTTTCGGCGGTACGCATGATAACCCTGCGCAGAGCAAACGCATAAAAAAATCAGTTTTGACTAAAGAAAGAAAATGGTCACGTTTTCCTGCAAAAGAAATCCGTTGCGAGAAAAACACAGGAATAACAATAGGTGATTATTTTGAGATTAAAAGAGGGCTTGCTACCGGGGATAACAGTTTCTTTATAATGAGCCGGGAAAAAATAAACGAATTAGGGCTTGATATGTCTTTCTTCAAACCTATTCTTCCAAGCCCAAGATATTTGAAAACTGACCTTGTGGGAACTGATAACGATGGAATACCCCAAATTTACCCTCAATATTTTTTGCTTGACTGCGAATTGACAGAACAAGAAATAATGGAACAATACCCCGCTATATGGGATTACCTACAGAGCGGGATAGAAAAAACGAGCAAAAAATATCTTTGCAAAAGCAGGAAAAAATGGTACTGGCAAGAGCAGCGGGACGCAACTTACTTTCTGTGTTCTTACATGGGCAGAGGAAAAGATAAAGGTTCCCCCATACGCTTTATTCTTAATCTGTCTGAAGCAATTGTCACTAATTCGTATTTAATGCTTTATCCTAAAGAACATTTGCAAAAAGCCATATCAGATGACCCAAATTCTGTATATAGAATTTGGGAATTGTTAAAAAGCATTAGTGGAAATGACATTGAAGAAGAAGGGCGCGTTTACGGCGGCGGGCTTAAAAAAATCGAGCCGAGGGAACTTGCAAAAGTTCCTTGCGGCGACTTGATGGAACTATGTTTCGTTTAGTAATGTCAAATATCTTTTAGCATCAACTTATAGATTTAATCGACAAACAGGCATAAGAAAACGGCGGAAATCCTTATCCCGCCGCATTTTGAGCATTACAGAATACTGCTGCCATCCCTTCAGAACGACAACTTCCTCTCTACCCGGACCGGCGCCTTCACATATCCGGCAAAATCGTCCCCGTCCGACGGTTTTCCCACAATGCTGCCGTAATGCGTGGGAATCACTACCTCCGGCTGAATCGCGTTCGCAAGCTCCGCCGCCTTCCTGGCATCCATCGTGTAGGTGCCGCCAATGGGAATCAGCGCAATGTCGCACTTGACCGCCTTCGCCTCATCGGTAGCGTCCATATCTCCGGAAACATAGATGCGCTTCCCGCCTATCTGCAGAATATAGCCCACCCAGCCGGCGCTCTTGGGATGAAACGGCTTGTGCAGATTGTACGCCGGCACTGTCTCAATCGCCAGCCCCTCTATATCCTGCTCCATGCCCGGCGCGACCGTCACAATCTGTTTCACCAGAGCAGATGCCTCCTCCGCCTTTTTCTTCATCTTTTCCGTAACCACCAGCACTGTGTCCTTTCCCGTCACCTTCGCGATATCTTCCGGTGAAAAATGATCGAAATGGTCATGCGTAATCAGAATAAAAT